>CAMURM010000141.1 GCA_947097535.1 uncultured Selenomonas sp. | reverse complement strand
ATAGGCAAAGGCGCGAAGCAGCACGACAAGAATCAGGAAGTTCAGGATCTGAGCCGCAAGGGTCCAATTTATATCGATCAATTTGCTGTACCCCCTTTTCTGTGATAAGCTACACGCACAAACGTCCACTTTGTGGACAAAAGTGCGCCGCCCTTACAGAAGCCTGGCCAATCGGTCTGCACCTACGGCTTGACCTCTTGGGGCTTCATAGTATAAGAGCTGTTTGCCTCTCCTTATTTCGTCAGAAGCGGGTTCGCATAAAGCATGATCAGGGCAACAACCGTCGCGATGATCGCCATAGCTTCGATCAGACCGACGGAAATCAGCGTGTTCGTGAAGAGAGCGTTCTTCGCCTCCGGCTGACGCGTGATGCCTTCGATGAAGCGCGCCGTGACAAGACCGTCGCCGATGCCGGCGCCGATCGCAGCAAGACCCATCGTAATACCTGCGCCAATCAAAGCGGCTGCTACCATAATCGCGTTTTCCATGAAAGATTTCCTCCTTAAAGATACACTCGCTCAAGCAACTTGGCTCAAGCCTCAAAAGAAACATGCGGGAGCGCCAAGCGCCTCCCCGCCCTCAATGCTCTTCGCCTGAATGGAAGGCGTTCGACAGATAGGCAATCGACAGCATCGTGAAGATAACCGCCTGCACCATGCCGATAAAGATACTGAAGGCAAGCCAAAGGACGGACGGCACAGGCATCCAGATCGGCAAGAGCTTCAGCAGGATGATGATGAGTATCTCACCCGCGAGGATGTTGCCGAATAGACGAAAGGCCAGAGTGATGGGCTTCGCCACTTCCTCGATGATGTTGAGGATGACGAAGACGGGCGTCGGCTGGAAGAAGTGCTTGATGTACTTCATGCCTCCTATGTAGAGTCCCAGTCCATGCACCAAGGCGACGACAAAGAGCGCTAGCCCCAACGTGGTGTTCAAGTCATTCGTCGGCGACGCCATCTTCGGCACGAGGCCGATCCAGTTGGAAACCAAGAGAAACATGAACAAGGTGATGATCATTGGCGCGAGCCAGCGGCCTTTCGGTCCGAGCGTCGCATCCATCTGCTCATGCAGCCACACGACGACCATCTCCAGCACATTCTGCCAGCCCGAGGGAATGAGCTGCAAATTGCGCGTCGCGAGAATCGCGATGAGAAGGACGACCGCCATGGTGATCCATGTCATGATCAAGGTTTCCTCATTGAAGGTCATGCCGGCGAACTGAATAACTTCGCGAACACCGATTTCATGCATGTTTAACTACCTCCCTTTCGGATAAATCTCGGAGAGCGCCGAAAAGCAGCCTCCCCGGAAAGCGCGGACTCAATCCGCCTTTCCCTTATCGGTCTTTTTCGAGCGCGAGCAGCATGATGTGGAGCATCGTCACGACGTAGCATAGGGCAAAGCCCGAAACCACTGTGAAGAACACCTCGGTCGAGATTTGCACGGCAGCCCAAAACACGATAAAAATCGTGACGAGCCGCAGAAAAAATCCCTGCCGCATCTCGCGCTTGGCGCGTTCGGCGGTCAGCGTCGTGCTCCGCCATGTGCGCCATACAAGATTCCACAGACAGACTGCCGCCGCCAGATAGCCAATGAGCCATGCGCCAATGAGACCCGTGCGTCCGCCGGCAGCGAACGAAACGAGTGCCATGAGTGCAAAGCCAAGAAGCCATGCAGCGAGCCGCTTCGCATATACCGATAAGACTTCCCTCACATATTCCTCCTTCGGCGAAAAAAGCGCCGTGGTGCGAATATCATTGTAAAAAATTGCTGAACATCTCAGCATTCCCAAACCGCCGCATCATTTTCTTTAAGGAAGCACTGATAAACTCAGTGCTTCCTTAAAGAAACCTTTGCAGCTATTTTACTGTTTCGACAAAAGAAGCCATTCCCCTGCCGAAAACAAGCGGAAATCGCCATAAAATTAAAGAATAATAAAATAACTAAAAATAGATGACAACTATATAAACAACATCTATTTTTTCATAAATAAATAATCAACATAGATTATAGCAGAACCCATGACTTCGCCTTGTCAATGTTCGCTACAGGAACCCGCCTTGTCTTCTCCATCTGCAGCGACGAAAGGACAAACACTCTCCGCTATACGAGAATGCGACGTTATACCTATGTATCGCAAAAAAGAGAGGCAAACTTAAGCATCTTCTAAGTTTCTCTGGAAACTTTTCTTATTCCTGTATCCCCTCATGCGCTGCACGAAAACTGCCTGCAGCATCGTCAGCGCATACGGCGCACGCGTCGATAGACGGAAAAGATGGCGAGCGGGAATCCCACGAGGATTCCCGCAAAGATTCCCTTGTGTTCCAAGGCAAAGACCTCATCCGCCAGGCTTCCCGCGTACATGCAAACGCCGAGAACGGCGCAGAAAAAAATGCCGATGCCGCTCAAAAAGAGGTAGGCGTCGAGCGCTTGACGGAGCGCACCCTTTTCCTTCGGCGATGTTTGCCGTTTCATCAGCAAGCGGAGAAGACGTCGGGCTTTTCATGAGAAAGCCCCGCATGGTAGAGAATCGCCTCGATGATGCGGCGCGCAGCCTCACCGTCTCCGTAAGGATTGCAGGCGCCGCTCATGCGTTGGTAAGCAGCGTCGTCGGTCAGAAGTTCCTTCGCTTCCCTGTAGACGCGCTCCTTATCCGTGCCGACGAGGCGCACCGTCCCCGCTTCCACGGCTTCGGGCCGCTCCGTCGTATTGCGCAGCACGAGCACGGGCTTGCCGAGCGCCGGCGCCTCCTCCTGCACGCCTCCCGAATCCGTAAGAATGAGGTGCGACCGTGCCATAAGATTTGCGAACGGCTCGTAGTCCAACGGATCGATGAGGTGGACGCGGTCGAGGCCGCCGAGCTCTTCGCGGGCAACTTCGCGCACTTTGGGATTCTTATGCATAGGGAACACCGCCTCGATGTCGGGAATTTCCTCGACAAGCTCCTTGAGCGCCTTATAGACGTGGCGCATCGGTTCACCGAGATTCTCACGCCGATGCGTCGTCACGAGCACGACGCGCCGCCCCCCGCAGCCGAGGCCGTCGAGCAGCGCATCATCGAAGGAAAAATCCTTCCGCACCGTCTGCCGCAGAGCGTCGATGACCGTATTGCCCGTGACGAAGATGCGGTTTTCATTCACGCCCTCGCGCAGAAGATTCGCCTTTGCCGTCATCGTCGGCGCAAAATGGAGGTCGGCGATCGCACCCGTGAGCTTGCGGTTCATCTCCTCGGGAAACGGCGAATACTTGTCCTGCGTGCGAAGCCCCGCCTCCACATGGCCGACTGCCGTCTGATGATAGTAAGACGCCAAAGCGCCTGCAAACGTCGTCGTTGTGTCGCCATGCACGAGCACGATGTCGGGCTTCTCCTTCGTGAGAACACCATCGAGTCCAAGAAGAGCCTTCGACGTGATGTCGAAGAGCGTCTGTCCCTGCGCCATGATGTCGAGATCGTAGTCGGGCGTGATGGAAAAGAGCGAAAGCACCTGGTCGAGCATCTCGCGGTGCTGCGCCGTCACAGCGACGAGCGGCGTTATCTCTGCCTCATGCTTCTTGAGTTCGAGCACGATCGGCGCCATCTTGATCGCTTCAGGGCGCGTGCCGAATACCGTCATGACCTTGATCTTCTTCATAGGTTTGTTCTCCTTTTCCCTCACTGGAACGAACGCGTGGAAAGTATGGCAGAAACTCCGCCCCGCATCAATGCGTCTGGGCGGAATCGTTCATGCGGAAGATACCGAGCTTCTTCGCGCCGAAGAGCACGGAGACGACGACGCCGGCGAAGATGAGGAGCGCGATGCCGCCCGAAACCTCCGTCAAAGCGACGGCACTCAGACCCAAGAGGGCGCTGATGATGTACATCAAGAGCACCGCCTGGCGCTGTGTAAAGCCGAGGTCGAGCAGGCGGTGATGCAGGTGTCCCTTGTCCGGCTTGAAGATCGGCACGCCGCCTCTGTAGCGGCGCACGATGGCGAATGTCGTATCCATGATGGGAAGACCGAGCGCGAGGATCGGCACGATGAGAGCGATCGTCGCCGCGCTCTTGACAGCGCCGATGACGGAGATGCCCGCGAGCATGAAGCCGAGGAACATGCTGCCCGTGTCACCCATGAAGATCTTCGCCGGATTGAAGTTGTAGAAAAGGAAGCCGATGGCAGCTCCCGCAAGCGCCGCCGTCAGCACGGCGACGAGCGCATAGCCCTGCTGCAGGGCGACGAGACAGATGGTCACAGACGCGATGGTGGCGACGCCCGCCGCCAAGCCGTCGAGGCCGTCGATGAGGTTCACGGTATTCGTCAGACCGACGATCCAGAAAATCGTCGCGGGTATGGCAAGATACTCAAGGTAAAGATAATCGCCGAAGGGGTCGGTGATGAAGTCGATGCGCACATCGAAGGCGACGAGCACGCAGGCACAGACGATCTGCCCGAGGAGCTTGACCTTCGCGGGCAGATTCTTGTAATCGTCGATGAGTCCCAGAAGCACGATGAGAGAGCCGCCCGTCATGAGTCCTGCCAGTTCAGTCAAAACCTCATTCGAGAGTTCCCCGTATGCCATAAATCCGAGCATCGCGGCCATAAAGGCGATGTAGATGCCGACGCCGCCGATGCGCGGCACCGGCTTCTTATGAACCTTGCGCGCGTCCGGCGCATCGAGCGCCCCCGTTTTTTCTGCAAAAAAAATGACCGCCGGCGTCACGGCAACCGCGACAACCATGGCGACGAGGAACGCCAAAACGTGATTCGGCATGGAAAACAGCACCCCTTTTATATACCCGCAGGACGCACCCAAAAGCGTCACCGTTTCTTTTCGACAGCCACTCCACTTTTTCATGAATCATTTTATCATGAAAGCCCAAGAAGTCAAGCCCGTAGGGCGCAGACTGATTGGCTGCGCGCACCTCTTTCCCAAAAACAGAAAAACCCGCCGGCAGAAGCACCGGCGGGCGGACAAGCGCAAAACTCAATTTCCCGGCTCGATCAGCGCGTACTTGCCATCCGTACGGCGATAGACGACGTTGATCTCCTCCGATTCTGCGTTGCGGAAAACGAAGAAGTTGTGATTCAGAAGGTTCATCTGCATGATTGCCTCCTGCACATCCATCGGCTTCACGACGAAGCGCTTCGTCTTCACGAGCGGGAATTCACCTTCCTCCTCCTGTACGGGAATGGCTCCCATCTGCTGCACGGCTTCCTCTTTGAAGCCGCCGCCGCGGAACCGCTTGGCGAGCCGTGTCTTCTGCTTGCGGATCTGACGTTCGAGCTTCTCGACGACGAGGTCGATGGAGGTATACATATCCATCGTCGCTTCCTCGCCCCGGAGCAGCACGCCGCCCGGGATGGGCACAGTGACTTCGACAATATGGCGTCCCTTGGAAA
>CAMURM010000140.1 GCA_947097535.1 uncultured Selenomonas sp. | reverse complement strand
CGAAATCCCCTGGCAGCAGTTCGTGAACCGCGCCGACAGCCGCGGCGGCTCCACTCTCGGCGCCATCGCCTCCTCCTTCGTCCCCGTGCGCACGATGGACATCGGCGCGCCAATCCTCGCCATGCACTCGGCGCGCGAAACGATGGGCGTCGCCGACCAGCACGCACTTGAGCGGCTCCTGAACGTCTTCCTCGCCTGAAAAGCACGGGTAAATTCAGCCGCCCGACTTCACCCATCTGCGCTGCCCTCTCGTCGTCGACAAAGCCTCGACACATCCCAAAATGCAAAAACAAAGCTCCCCCGCAATCCATCCTCGGATCTTCGGGGGAGCTTTCTCTATTACGGCTCGTTCGCACTTAAATGCCAAGCCCGCGCTCCAAATACTTGCGCTGCAGCAAAAAGATACATCGCACGAGCTGGTTCTGCTGCTTCTTGTCGAGGTGCGCGGCGAAATGCGCGCCGATGTGGTAGACGGGCGTCGCGAGCGCCGTGCGGTCGATCGAGCGCATGACGACAGCCTTCGTCTTGAGCTCGCCGACGGCGGGCAGATCGGGGATCGCGACCTCAAGCTCCATGCCGTCTTCGAGCGGCTCCTTCCACACGAAAGAAACGCCGTTGCCGCTGATATCGACGAGCGTCGTTTCCTTCGCCTTGTTCTGCCCGCCGTAAAGATTCGGCAGGATCACCTGCATGGGAAGCGGCGCGGGCACGCGCACGAAGTCGCGCTTCTGCTGACGCTCGACCTCCGTCGGCAGCTCCATGTACCATATATGATCGGGCAGAGGGCTGCTGCCGCAGAACACAGACGCAAAACGGTAGGTGCACTTCTCACTCGGCATGGCGCAGCGAAAGTGCGCGTTCGGCTGCGGCCCGTGCGCGTACTCCGCATCCGTCATCTGCATCTCGACAATGAGGCGGTCATGCGTCATCTCCTTGAGTCTGCCCACGCGCGCCTTCTTGCCGCCCTCCTGCAAAAAATAAATCTTCTCCTCGACAACGAGCACTTCCTCCGGTGCAAAAAGTTCTGTCGTCACATTCTCCGTCGTCATATCTCCTCTGCTTTCTGCAGAAAACTCTCCTCACTTCTGCAATACGACTTCATCGGCAAGGCTGCCGTCGGGCAGGAAGCACGCGAAGCGCAGACGCTCTGCCGCTGCCTCCAATGTCATGTAATTGCCGCGCTCGGGCTGCTTGAGCATCTTCTTGTCGAAACGCGCGTTGTGCGGCACGTCGTAGTAGCAGTTACCGCAGTTGCCCGTATCAATGTAAAAGGGTCCCTCTTCACCAGGCGCAAAGTGCAGGATATGCCCGAGGCGCCGATACGTATGCTGGTGCGCCGTCAGGACGACGTCGGGGCGCAGCTCGTCAAAGAGCGGCATGAGGGCGCGCCCCGTAGTGCTGATATCGCCCGTGACGGGATCCTTTACATCGGGGTAGTCGTACTCGATGACATCCTTGTGCATGAGGACGATCTTCCACTTCTTGCGGCTCGCGGCAAAATCGCGGCGCAGCCAATCGACTTGCTCTTCCAGAAGCCCTGCGCGCAGCGCCTCGACCTCCTCCCACTGCGTGTTGAGCGCGACGAAGTGGCACGGCCCGTAGTCGAAGGAGTAGTACCAGCCCGAAAAGCGCAGGCTGCCGTTGCCCGGCACAGGAAAGTAGCCGAGCCAGCCCACGGGCAGGCGGCACTGCCAATTCAAATCGTATGCCTCATGATTGCCCATCAGGGGCGCGCACGGCAGGCGGCCGATGATTCCCGCCGCCCCCTCGAACCACTGCCGCCACTGATAAGCGGCCTCGCCGTTGTCGACGAGATCGCCCATCATGATGAAGAAGTCGGCGTCCCCCTGCTGCGCCGCCGCGCTCTCGGCAGCATGGCGCCATGTGCGATAGCCGTCCGAGCACTGCGAATCGGGAAAGATCAATGCCTTAAAAGCGCCGTCGGCTGCCGTGCGCAGCGAAAACCACGCGGACGCCGTATCGCCCGTGCGCAGGCGGTACTCATACGAAGTGCCCGGCGTAAGCCCTGTCAGAAGCGCCGCGTGTGAAAAGAAGCGCTCACCGCCGTCGTCGAGGATCTTCTCTCGCACGGCAAAGGAAGAAAAAGTCTCCTCGCCTGCACGCCGCACGTCGACGACAGCCTCCGTCTCGCTCACGGAGGACTCCCAGGCGATCATGCGCGAAGAGCGGCTGTCCTCCGTGATGATCTGGCGCACGAAGAACGCCTCCAAACCCTCGGCTGCAAAGACGCTTCGCCAGCGAGCGGGAAAAAGACTGCCGAGTCCCAGAGCGAGAAGCGCCCGCGACGATATTTTCAAAAAGCTGCGGCGCGAAAGCGCCGGCAAAGCAGCTGCAAGCACAGCTTCACCTCCTACTGTTGCGGATGCGAACGGGCAGAGCACCTGCCCTCAGGCCTCGCCCTCTGCCGCGAGCGCCTCGTACGCCTCCTTCACACGCGCCGCAAAGATCCTGCGCACGGCGGCATTCTCGCCGATGCCGCGGATGATCGTCTGCACACTGAAGCCCGCCGCTTCCAGAATCGATTTATGCGAATCCGGCTCATCGCCCGCCATATCGTTCACCGCGTGATCGCCTGCCACAAGCATCAGCGGTACGAGCGTAACCTTCTTTACACCCGCCTTCTTGAGCTTCGACAGGACATCTTCCAGACTCGGGCGCCCCTCGACACTGTAGATATAGACGCGCTCCTGCCCGAGCTGCTGCAGGCGCTCCTGCATGACGGCGTAGTAGGCATTCGACGGATGCGGCGTACCATGCGCCATGAGAAGCACGGCCTCATCCGCCGCGCAAGGCGGCAGCTCCGTCACAACAGCCGCCATGACATCTCTGACATCGTCGCGCTTATCCTCCTGCCCCTGCCAATACATGAGCGGCGTGCCGAGCGTCAGCCTGTGAAAGCACGCTTTGTACTCGTCGAAAACAGCTCTCTTGTAATCGTACTCAACTCCCGGAATGATGTCGAGCGAGACGAGTGCGATGCGCGTATAGCCTTCGTCCTTGAGCTGCTGCAGCGCCTCCTCAGGCGTCGGGTAGCAGATGCCTTCGTTCTTCTTCACGCGCTTGATGACGATATGTGATGTGAAGGAGAGCACAACCTTGACGCTCGGGTACGCCTGCTGCACCTCTCGCACCACGGCACCGATCGTCTTTTCGCGCGTTTCCCTGAATGTCGTGCCGAAACTCATGACGAGGATGGCATCGCGCTCCTCGCAAGCGGCAAGCGCATCGTTTTCCGCTACGAGCACGCCGAGGCTAGCCGCCCGTTTCAGTGCCGATCCTGCCGTCTTAACGCCTGCATGTAACTTGTAACCCGTATGTTCCATATACAACCCCTCTTTCTTCCATTCTCCGGGCAAATTTCTGTTTTCGACAAATCCTTGACAAAGTGCACTGTGTCCTTTATAATTTCCTTATTGCGCGTGATGCGATACATCGGCGTTTTCGGGGCATGGCTCAGCTTGGTAGAGCACCTGGCTTGGGACCAGGGGGTCGCAGGTTCAAATCCTGCTGCTCCGACCAGCGCGTCAGTAGCTCAGTCGGATAGAGCAACGGCCTTCTAAGCCGTGGGTCGGGGGTTCGAATCCCTCCTGTCGCACCAGAAATAATTACGGGGCTTGGCATTTCTGCCAAGCCTCGTTTTTTTATTCTTCCATCGCTTTGTCATCTTTCGCTTCGCGCGTGCGCCTTTCCATATGGCGTATGAGCTCGATGGCACCGAGCCCGAGACCCAGGCGCTGGGAAATCTCCTCGACACTCAAGCCCTGGCGCAGGAAGGCGCGAATCTGCTCCTGCTGGCGGTTCTGAACGGCTGAGGGAGCTGCAGGTTCCACAGGCTCAGTCTCATCTGCTTCTTCCGAAGAAGCAAGCTCATCTTCATCCTCACTCAGAGCCTCTTCTTCCGCGCCCTCATCGGACAGCAGTTCATCCTCGTCAGTCGCTTCTTCATACGCTTCATCTTCATACTCTTCTTCCTCGAACCCGTCGTATTCTTCTTCCTCGTCTTCATATACATCAGACGCTTCCAACGATGATGCAGGCGAGGCTTCTGGCACTTCATAGCGAGGAGGCTCCACTCTGTCATGCGTCGGTTCGGCATCATAGGAAGAGGTTCGAGGTGCACTAGGCGCCATTTCTTCGGGAGGGAGCGCCAGATCGACGGTGCCGCCGACGGCGGTGCCCGCCATCTGCTTCATGAGCGCCGCCTCGAAGCTCGGCGCTTCCTCTCTGCCGGAGGAAACGGGAGCTGTCGCCGCAGCGAAGCCTGCGGCCGTCCGCGAAGAGGCAGCAGGCTGCGGTGCCTGCCGATGCACAGCAGGCACCGCAGCTTGCGCGGGGCTCTGCTGCGGCAGGGCGCCGAGCTGGGCGCCGTACGCCTTCTCCCACTGCGCCAGAGCGGCGAGGCGTTCATCGAGCGCCGCTTTCTGCGCGTTGGCTTCTGCCAGCAGGCGCTCCAGTCGCTCGACATGGATCTGCATCCTGCCGATAACGGCATCGCCCGAGCGCTCGATCTCGTAGCGCAGGCGGCTGGCGGAAACCTCGACTGATTCCTGCTCCTTGCCTTTGCCCTTGCCCAAGAGGCGCCGCATGATGAGAACGAGCACCGCCCCTAGGACAATCAATGCACCCAAAATTTCCGTGACCACTTCTCGCAGCTCTCCTCTTTCACAAACGGAGCTTACGCCTGCATCTATCCGATCCGACGCAGGCGCAGCCCCGTTTTCTTCCGTATTTCTACATCGATATGTCGATATTGCGTCCACGGAACGTATCGACGGCGAGCCTTTCCACAGGCGCCTCGTCGTCGTCCTCTTCCGTATAATCTCTGCCGCCGAAGCCGCGCCTGCCGCGCCCCTGCTTCTTGCGGCGCTCGGGGTCGTCCTTGATGCGCTCTTCTTCGGCCTGATCCTTCTTCCTGACCTGCGTCTGCTTCAGCGCCGTCTCCTGCTTGTCGCGCACCGCCTGAAAATCCTGCTGCAGAGCCGACTGCTGGTTCATGTTGTGCTGCACCTGCGTCGCTTCGGAGGTGCGCGGCACGATTGCCTGCAAACTCATCGGGGTTACATCCATGCATCCCACCATCCTTTCCAAGCGCAGTCAAGGGGACACGATCTGCAAGAACGTCGCTCGTATCAATAAGCGCCCGTGCGGATCTGATCGCCTTCCACGCTCAACGTGCAGCGTTTCTCCTCCGAATGAACATTCTTGATGACGTTGTTGATCTTGAGCTTCACGCCTGGATATATCGTATCGGCAGCACGAATACGGCCGCGCTTCATGCTCTGAATTTTCTCCTCAAGTCCGTCCATCTCTTCCAGAAGACGCTCCAACTGGCCCTCTACTTGGAAGCGCACCTTCCCCAACTGTG
>CAMURM010000139.1 GCA_947097535.1 uncultured Selenomonas sp. | reverse complement strand
TCCGAATGGACATTCTTGATGACGTTGTTGATCTTGAGCTTCACGCCCGGATAGATCGTATCGGCGGCGCGGATGCGGCCGCGCTTCATGCCCTGGATCTTCTCCTCCAACGCGTCCATCTCTTCTAACAGGCGCTCCAACTGACCTTCGAGCTGGAAGCGTCCCTTGCCGAGCTTCGCGACCATCACCTGTCGCTCGGGCGGTAATTTGCTGATGTCGACCTTGCCGAGCGTCGCAAGCGTCTTCTTGATCTCGTCGAGCTTCTTCTTCGTGTCGCCGTACTCCTGACAAGCCGCCTTGTACTGACGCTGCACCATGGGATTGACACCAACCTCGAGTTTCGTCGCGACGTTCGCGGGGTTGCCGATCTGCGTCGCTTCAATTTCTTCTCCGGCAAAGGTCGAGCCGCCCATGAGCTGACCGCGCCTGCCGAGCACCGTGACCTTCTTGCCCGCACGCACCTGCGAGTTCAAGACGACGTCGGCGATCGTGACGTTATTGCCCGCCTCGATTTCGGCATTTTCTGCAAAGAACGCCGTGAGCGTCCCCTTCGCCTTGACGAAGCCGCGGTTCATGCCCTGGATGCCTCCCTTGATGAGGATGTTGTTGCCCTCGACCTCGGCGCCCGAGACGATGCCGCCGACCTCGATATCGCCCGTCGCCTTGACGACAAAGCCCGCCTGCACGCTGCCCTGAACGGAGACCGCCCCCGTGAAGTCGATATTGCCCGTGCCGACGCCCACGTCGTCCTTGATGACGAGGCGCGGGTCGACGCCGATGATCTTGCCCGTGTCGACAATCTGCCCGTCGATATCGGCGTAGAGGAAGTTCTCCTCGCGAATCGAAGAGTTCTTTCCCGCCTTGAACACGAGCGGGCGCCCCTTCTTCTGATTGACCTTGTTGCCAAGCACGTTCATGCCCGGCCTCCCATCCGTCTGCATGACGCGTTCGGCGAGGAGATCGCCCTGCTTGACGAGCACGAAGAGGTTCATGTTCTTGTAGTCCGCGCGGTCATATTGATCGGTCTTCGGGCGCCCCTTGACACCGAGGTCGTAATTCTTCTTCAGATAGGCGTCCTCGCCATGCTGCGGCTCCTGCCCCAAAGCCGCCTCGAAGTCCAAGCCGTCCTTGGCGCCCTGCTCAATCGCTTTCTCGTCGAAGCCGAAGACGACGCCCTTGTCTGCGAGCGCTTTCCTGATCATCGCCGGCGTAGGATGGGCGTTGGAATCCGTGTGGTCGAAGCCGACCGTCGCCACCATCTTGTCCGAGCTGATATGGACGTTGATCTTGCTGTAGACCGGCCGTTCTCCGTCAGCCGCCCCCTTTGCATGTTCGCTCATGCCCTTTATGCCTCCTTTTTGCCTCATTCCATGAGGCTCGTTTTCCATCTCGCCAAAAAGCCCCTGAGCCGAAAGACCGCTTTCGTATGGAGCTGGGAAATCCGCGCCTCCGAAAGATGCAGAATGAGGCTGATCTCCTTCAATGTGAGTTCTTCATAATAATAGAGCGAAACGACCGTGCGCTCCTTCTCGGGAAGCTGATCGATCGCCTCCGCCAGCGTGTCGCGCAGCTCGTTCTTCTCGGCGTTTTCTTCGGGATCGAGCGTCTGCGAGGACGGCGACTCCGTGCGCACGTACTCCTCAAGCGGAATGACCGTCGCGATGTTCGTCTGCGAAACGAGATCGTGCAGTTCCTTTTTCGATATCTTGAGCTCGTCAGCAAGCTCATCATCCGTCGCCGAGCGCCCCAAACGTCCTTCAAGATCCGTCACGGCCTGCTCATAGCGCCGAATCTTCTGCCTTTTCGATACGGGTATCCAATCCATCGTGCGCAGATAATCGAGCATGGCGCCGCGGATACGCACGCCGCCGTAGGTTTCAAACTTGTTGCCGCGCTCGATGTCGTAGCGCTCGATGGCGTCGAGCAGACCAAAAAAGCCGCTCGAAACGAGATCGTCGCGATCGACATGCGCGGGAAGGCCGACGACGACACGACCCGCGATGATGTTGACGAGCGGCAGATACTTTTCGACGATTTTGTCACGGATTTCCGGCGAGCGCGTTTCTCGGTAAAGTGACCAAAGAGCCTGAATTTCTGTGGAGGGGGATTCTGCTTTTTTCATCCATCAGCCACCTCCTCGTCTCGTCATTCTCCTCGGGATGCAGCAGCGGCAGGCGCATCCAGGACTTCCATCCCCGTATCCGGTTCCCGATCTCGTGCTTGTGCCGCTTCCCCATCTTCTTCAGCATCCGCTATAGCCTCTATCTCATCATTATCATTCGCCGTCCGAGGCGCTTTTCCCTCTTTCTCCGGAGGCTGATCTGCCTCCGATGCTCCTGCAAAAAACGCAGGGAACTGCTTTTCCAACAGGAAGGCGATGAGGAACACGATCGCGGTGACGACGAGAAACACCGCGACGCTCCTGCCCGCTGCGGTGAAAAACCGCGCACCCGAGGAGAAGGCGCTCACGACGGTGAAAAAGGCTGCAAGGACACCCGTGACAAGTGCTGTTCCGATCTTAAACAAAATCCATCCCCCGTTAAATGATCTTTTCCCCACGATCGATCGTCTTGACCTTGTAATCCCCCGTTGCCAGATCGATTTGCACCGTGCGGCCGTACGTGCCGCCCGTATCCTCGGCAACGATGCGTATGCCTTCCTTGGCGAGCGCCTTCTTAGCAGCTTCGGCATTCCTGAGTCCCACGCGCATGACGTCGGAGGCGTTGGCAAACGAGAACATCTGGGCGCCGCCGGCGATCTTCGCGACGAGCCGGCTCTTGACCGCCCCGAGCTTCAAGACCTCGCCGAGCATCAGAGGCACGCCCGTATCAGCGAATTTCGCATGGTTCTCATGCGCTCTCGCCTGCGTGCTGTCGGGCAGCATGATGTGGAGGAGTCCGCCTACCTTCGTCTGGGGATCGTAGAGGGATATGCCGATGCAGGACCCGAGACCGTAGCTGATGATCTGCTGCGGAGCCTTGCCGACTTTGTAATCCGCGATTCCTACGCGTAACATATCAGCCATATCATCCAACCCCCACTGCCGAAAGAATCATTTCCATGGAGCCTGGATCCGGCACGAGGAAGAAGTGCCCGCGCAATTCATCGTCTTCCGCGAGGAACTCCGTCTCGATGACCATGGCGTGATCGCCCATCTGTCCGAGCTGCACGAGCACGACATTCAAAATCGCGCCTGCCATGTCCATGGCGAGCGCCGGGATCGACGGGATCAGGGAGAGGTTCGTGAAGCTGTAGAGCGCGTTGAGATAAGCGCCTGCCAGGATGTTGCCGATTTCCATCAAGGCAGATTCCGCCATCATATCGAGGTGCGTCGTTTCCCCCGACTCCTTGCCCATGAGGGCGTCAACGAGGTAGAAGGCGCTGTCCTTCGGCATGAGGAACAGAATGTTGCTCGGCGCCTTGCCGTAGACACGCAGAAAAACACCGACGACGATCGTTTCCGGACCGCCGACGAGATCCGGAACCTCGTCGAGGGGCACGACCGAGACCTTTGGCACGTTCATATCAATGCGGCGGTTGATGAGCTGCGACAAGGCTGTCGCAGAGTTCCCCGCGCCGACATTTCCTATTTCCCGCAGCACATCAAGCTGCACAGGAGAGAGGTCAATAATATCTTCCGTCATAACTGCACCTCTAATACTGGCATGATCCGATAGAAATACCCTTCTCCTGCCCTGCCGGACAAGAGAAGGCATGGTGTCTTATTTCATATCTTCCGGCAAATCAACGATCTCGTCGAGGTTCAGCATGATGATCAGGCGCGCATCGATGTTGCCGATGCTGCTGACGAAGCGGTTGCTCGTGTTGTCGCTGACGTCCTTCGCTGCATTGATATCGCGCCCCGAGATGGTCAGCACCTCAGTCACGGCATCGACGATCATGCCGATGGAGAACTCGCCGATCTTCATGATGATGATGCGCGTCGCGTCCGTATAGGGAGCATCCTCAAGACCGATGCGGCGCTTGAGGTCGATGACGGGAAGCACGCTGCCGCGCAGATTGATGACGCCCTTGATATAGTCGGGCGCGAACGGCACGCGCGTGATGTCCGTCAGGACTTTGATCTCCTGCACATTCAGGATGTTGACGCCATACTCCTCCTTCAGGAGCTTGAATGCCGCTACCTGAACGTCTTCCATGATTGCCTTTTTTTCCTTAGCCATGTCTAGTCCTCCCCCTTACTGCTGCACGACCGTGCCGACGTCCAAAATCAAGGCGACACGGCCATCTCCGAGCACAGTAGCGCCGGAGAAGATCTTGAGTCCGGAAAGGAGCTTTCCGAGCGTCTTGATGACGATTTCCTGCTGACCGATGAGGTTGTCGACGACGATGCCCGCCTTGCGCTCACCGACGTAGACGACGACGACGAAGATATCATCGTTCTCTTCTTCCGTGGCGCGCGGCACCTGAAGCGCCGTGCTGAGGTTGATGATCGGGATGATCTGTCCGCGCAGCACGATGACCGCCTGATTCTGAACCGTCTTGATGTCGTCCGGCTGGATGTTGATCGTGCTGTCGATGGAGCCGAGGGGAATCGCGTACATCTCTTCCTGCACGCGCACGAGGAGCGCCTGGATGATGGCGAGCGTCAGCGGCAGCTTGATCTTGAAGACGGAGCCTTCGTCGATCTTCGTCTCGACGTCGACGTGACCGCCCAGCGATTCGATCTTGCTGCGCACGACGTCCATGCCGACGCCGCGGCCGGAAATGTCCGTGATGTGCTCCGCCGTCGAGAAGCCCGGCGCGAAGATGATGCGCACGGCGTCCGCATCGGACATCGCGTCGGCCTCTTCCTGCGTGTAGAGCCCCTTCTCCACCGCCTTCGCGCGAATCTTCTCGGCGTCGATGCCCGCGCCGTCGTCCGTGACCATGATGACGACGTTGTTGCCCTCGTGGCGCGCGATGAGCCCGACCTCGCCCGTGCGCGGCTTGCCCTTCTTCTCGCGGTCGTCGGGATGCTCGACGCCGTGGTCGAGCGAGTTCCTCAGAAGGTGCATCAAAGGATCGCCGATCTCGTCGATGACCGTGCGGTCGAGCTCGGTCTCCTCGCCCTCGACCGTGAGGTTGATGTCCTTGTTGAGCTCCTTGGCGATGTCGCGAACCATGCGCGGGAAGCGGTTGAAGACCTGGCTTACAGGAACCATGCGCACCTTCATGACGACGTTCTGCAGATCCGTCGTCACGCGATCCATCTGCTCCAACGTCTCCGTGAGCTCCGGCATGCGGTTCGTCGTGCCGATCTGCTCAAGGCGCACCTTGTTGATGACGAGCTCGCCGACGAGATTCATGAGGTTGTCGAGCTTCTCGATGTCAACGCGCACGGACTGGCTCGCGTGATGCTTCTTCTCTGCGGCCGCGGGCTCTGCTGCGGG
>CAMURM010000138.1 GCA_947097535.1 uncultured Selenomonas sp. | reverse complement strand
CCTTCCTGCAGCGCGAAGTCTCCGACGGCATCATCGCGCCCGCCTATTCCGAAGCGGCGCTCGAAATCCTCAAGACGAAGCGCAAGGGCAGCTATCTCGTCATCCAGATGGATCCTGCTTACCGCCCGGCTGAAAAGGAAACGAAGACCGTCTTCGGCGTGACCTTCGAGCAAAAGCGCAACGACGTCGCCATCACGGAGGACTGCCTCAAGGATGTCGTCACGAAGAACAAGGACCTTCCCGCAGGTGCCAGGCGTGACCTCCTGCTCTCCCTCATCACCTTGAAGTACACCCAATCCAATTCCGTCTGCTATGCCAAAGACGGTCAGGCGATCGGCATCGGTGCCGGACAACAGTCGCGCGTCCACTGCACGCGCCTCGCGGGCAACAAGGCGGATATCTGGTATCTGCGCCAAAGCCCGCAGGTTCTCTCGCTCCCCTTCAAGAGCGACGTGCGTCGTCCCGACCGCGACAACGCCATCGACGTCTACCTCTCCGATGAATATATGGATCTCCTCGGCACCGACGAATGGAAGCGTCTCTTCACCGAGAAGCCCGCTATTTTCCTGCCGGAAGAAAAAGCCGCCTGGCTCAAGACGGCAACGGGCGTTTCACTCGGCTCCGACGCCTTCTTCCCCTTCGGCGACAACATCGAGCGCGCCCACAAGAGCGGCGTCTCCTACGTCGCCCAAAGCGGCGGCTCCATCCGCGACGACAATGTCATCGAAACAGCGGACAAGTACGATATGGTCATGGCAATGACGCATATCCGTCTCTTCCACCATTGATACCGAACCATATAGTTTTCCAAAAAGAAAAGGCTGCTGCAAACGCAACAGCCTTTTCTTATATTTTGGTTCATTTCACATCAGATGTCCAAGGACTTATCCACATTTCTATCCACATATGAACCAATTTCCGCGGTATTCTGTGGATAAGTCAATATAATGTCCACAGTTTTTTCACAGGTATCAGAGCCCGATATTCAACGTATCGAGGATATCCGAAAAGGAAGGGGTCATCGAGCCGCCGATACCGGAAGAGCTTTTGACCTTCTTGACGACGGAGTGGTATATATCATCCTCCACACTGCCCGGCACGAGCTTCTCCCAATTCTGCGAGTTATACGGACGCTCCTTGATGGAATTTGACGGTCTGCCCGTGACTTCAAGCTCACAGAGGAATTGGATCTCGCGCTCCTTCGGGTTAATGTAGTAATGCTCCAGATAGTATTTGCCCGGCTGGCCGACTGCCGTCTGCGTAAAGCTGTTCGGTACGAGTTTCACCCAGACGTCGATCATGCGATCCTGACGGTTCGGTATCGGAACGTAGCGCGCGCTTTGCGTGTCCATATAGTAGACGAAAGATTCGTCGCGCAGGATTTCCTGGAAGCGCTCTTTCTTTGCATCCTTCTGCTTCTTGTCTGATTTGCTTTCTCCAGGCTTCGGTTCGTCCTTCTTGCTCTGCTGCACAGGCTTTGCAGCTTGCGTCGTCTTGTTTTCCGTCACAGTATTCCGGGCTTCGGGCTTGTTCTGCTGCGCAGGCATTTTCGGCTCTGACGCCTTGTTCTGTTGCGCGGGCAGTTTCGGCTCTGACGCCTTCTTTTCGGCTGTCACCGTCTTCGGCTCTGCTGCTTTCTTGTTGTCGAGCGCTGCTGTATTCGAGGCTTGTGCCGCCTCTTCCATCGCCTTCATCGCCTCATCGACGGCATTCGTCTTCGGCGTCGTCTTTACCTCAGCGGGCGCTTCCTTCTTATCCTGCAGCAGCCTGATCTCAGGCTCATTCTTCCTGCTCTCCTGCTTGTTTTCCAGCTTCCTGTTCTGCTCTTTCAGCCTCTTCTGTTCCGCTTCTCTCTCGGCGGCAGCCTTCTTCTCACGCGCCGCCTTCTCTTTCGCAGTCTTATCCCGCTCTGCCTTCTCCTTTGCCGCTTTCTCCTTCTCGATCTTTTCCCTCGCAGCCTTTTCCTTTGCCGCCTGCTGCTCCGCTGCTTTCTGCTCCTTTTTCAGCTGCTCTGCCTTCTTCTCGTTCTCGGCTTTTTCCTTCGCAGCGAGATCCGCCATACCGACATCAATCATGTACGCCGAAGCTGTCGAACCAAACGTCAAGCTGCCTGCCAAAAAAGCCACGCTCAGGGCCGCTGCCATCTTCTTCTTCCACACGCTGGAGCACCGTCCTTTCAAAATCTATGCTTTCATATATCGTCTTTTTGCTGTGCTTATTTAAGTTCTCAAAGGAGAGGCTCCTTTGCAGGCGTACCCGCTTTGCGCGGATACGCTTTCGGTGTCGCACGCACTTTTTCCATGACAACGATCGCACGCTGATCGTCAAGTCCGGGCAGCGCGACGGGAATCGCCTTGATACCATTGCCGCCGAGAAGCTGCACAGCGCACCTCGCGTCTTCCACTTCCTCCCTGTAGCGCATACCCTTCAGGGCGATTGCTCTGCCGCCTCGGCGCACGAAGGGAAGAAGGTACTCAGCGAGGACGGGCAGGCGCGCCACCGCACGCGAGACAGCGACATCGAACTGCTCACGCAGCCGCTGCTCGCGCGCCGCTTCCTCGGCACGCCCGTGCAGGCACTCGACATCGGAAAATCCGAGCGCGGCGCTGACCGTTTCGAGAAAGCGCACGCGCTTCTTGAGAGAGTCGAGCAGGACGAGATGCAGATCGGGGCGGAAAATCTTCAAAGGGATTCCCGGGAAGCCCGCGCCCGTACCGACGTCGATCATGCGGCAGGAAGCCTCTGCCTCGATGCCCCGCAGTGTCATCAGCGAATCGATCATATGCTTGACGGCGACTTCCTTCGGCTCGGTGATCGCGGTGAGATTCATCCTTTGATTCCATTCGATGAGAAGCGCGTAGTAGATACCAAACTTCTCTATTTGGTTCGCATTGAGCGGCAAGCCGCAGGCAAGCGCCGCTTTTTCAAGCTCTTCTTCAAACATCATGCTCTCCCCCGGCGGCGCTCTTGCTCCAGCCAGACGAGCAAGACGGAAACATCGGCAGGCGAGACGCCCGAGATGCGGCTTGCCTGTCCCACGGAAAGCGGTCGTATGGCGGCGAGCTTCTCGCGCGCTTCATCCCGCAGACTCGGCACAGCACCATAGTCGATGTCCGCACGCAGGCGGCGCGCTTCGAGGCTTTCCAGACGCTGCACCTGCTCCTTCTGCTTCTCGATATAGCCTTCGTAGCGGATGCCGATTTCGAGCTGCTCCTCGACCTCGGGTGCAAGGCGCTCCAAACCGAAGGCGCGGCAGAGCTTTTCGTAGCTCATATCCGGCCGGCGCAGGAAATCCGCCAGCGTCGTCGAGGTGCGTATGGGAGAAAGTCCCGCCTTTTCCAACAAGGCAAGGTTCTCGACCGATGGATGGATGATTACTTCTTCGAGGCGCTTCCTCGCCTCTTCGATACCATTCTTTTTCGCCAGGAATCTCTGCCAGCGCTCATCGTCAACAAGACCGATATCTCTACCCTTTTTCGTCAGACGAAGATCGGCATTGTCCTGGCGAAGCAGCAGGCGGTACTCCGCACGCGAGGTCATCATGCGGTACGGCTCCGCCGTCCCCTTCGTCACGAGATCGTCGATGAGGACGCCGATGTACGCTTCCGCACGGCTCAGAATGAACGGCTCCTCGCCGCGGCTATGGCGCACCGCGTTGATGCCCGCCAGCAAGCCCTGCGCCGCCGCTTCCTCATAGCCCGAGGTGCCGTTCGACTGCCCCGCCGAGAAGAAGCCGCGGATGCTCTTGAACATGAGGCTGGGCAGGAGCTGCAAAGGATCGATGCAGTCGTACTCGATGGCGTAGCCCGGGCGCATGATGCGCGCCCTCTCCAAGCCCGGAATCGTATGCAGGAACGCTTCCTGCACGTCGATGGGCAGACTCGTCGACATGCCCTGCACATAGACTTCCTGCGTGTGCCACCCTTCCGGCTCCAAAAAGAGCTGGTGGCGCTCCTTGTCGGGGAAGCGCAGGATCTTCGACTCGATGGACGGACAGTAGCGCGGACCGATGCCCTCGATGATACCATTCGCCATTGGGGCGCGCTCGATGTTCGCGCGGATGATCGCATGCGTCGCTTCGTTCGTATACGTCAGATAGCACGGCAGCTGCTCGCGCGTCTTCTCCTCTGTCAGAAAGGAGAAACTCCTCGGCTCCTCGTCGCCCGGCTGCACGATCATTTTCGCATAGTCGAGGGAGCGGGCGTCGAGGCGCGCCGGCGTTCCCGTCTTGAAGCGCATGAGCTTGATACCATTCTCTAAAAGAGAAGCAGACAGCTTCTTCGCGGCGCGCTGTCCGTTTGGCCCGCCACTGTGCGTATGCTCGCCGATGACGATGCGCCCCTTGAGATACGTCCCCGTCGCGAGGATGACCGCCGGGGCAAGGTAAGCTTCGCCCGTTTCTGCAAGGATGCCGCGCACCTCGCCCTTCTCGATCAGTACCTTTTGCGCGAGAAGCTGCTTGACTTCGAGCCCTTCCTGCCTTTCGCAGCGCTCCTTCATCAAGAATTGGTAGATTTTCTTATCCGCCTGCGCGCGCAGCGCGTGGACGGCAGGCCCCTTGCCCGTATTCAGCAGGCGATACTGGATCGCCGCCGCATCGGCATTGAGTGCCATTGCACCGCCGAGCGCATCGATCTCGCGCACGAGATGGCTCTTCGCCGGTCCGCCGATCGACGGGTTGCACGGCATGAGCGCGATGTTGTCGAGAGAAAGCGTCGCCAGAAGCGTGTGGCAGCCGAGTTTCGCCGCCGCGAGCGCCGCCTCGACGCCGGCATGTCCCGCACCTAAGACGATGATGTCGTATTCACCAGCGATAAACAAGCTCTTCCTCCTCACTTGCCGACACAGAAGCGTGAAAATATTTCATCGAGGACGTCATCTCCGACCGTTTCGCCCGTGATCTCCCCGAGCTTTTCTAAAGACGACCGCAGATCGATGGAGATGAAATCAAGCCCGAGCCCCTCGTCCATGGTCGCGATCGCTGCGGCAAGATGCGCCGCCGCCTTGTCGAGGATGTCCTTCGTGCGAAGATCGGCGACGAAACTTCCCTCTGACGCTTGCCCACCGTCTCCAAAGACCTTTTCCATGACGGCAGCAATCAGAGGCGAAAGCCCGTCCTCCTCCTTCGTCGTGATTTCCAGCAAGGGGAAATCCGCCAAAGCTTTGAGTCGATTGGTATCAAGGACGCGCGGCAGATCGCGCTTCGTCACGACGAGCAGGGCATCCTTGCCCGCGAGCAGGGACAAGATCTCCTCATCCTCCGCCTCGAAGGGACGCGAGCCGTCAAAGAGAGCCAGTACGAGAGATGCACTCTCGACATGCGCGCGCGCTTTTTCCACGCCGATGCGCTCCACCGCATCCTCCGTCGCGCGTATGCCCGCCGTGTCGATGATCTTGAGCGGCACG
>CAMURM010000137.1 GCA_947097535.1 uncultured Selenomonas sp. | reverse complement strand
GCGGCAACCTTCACATCGTCCTCGATGCCCGCGAGCTGTCCAAGCTCGCCCTCAACGACGACGCCATGCGCATGGGCGTACTCGACGACGCGCTTCGTAAGTTCGATGTTCTCCTTGAAGCTCAGGTGCGAGCCGTCGATCATGACGGAGGTGAAGCCGTCGTCGATACAGGATTTGCACGTCTCGAAATCGGGCCCGTGGTCGAGGTGCAGGGCGATGGGCAGATCCTCGCACTCGAGCGCCGCCTGGACGAGGTGCCTGAGGTAGGCGGGCTTCGCGTATTTCCTGGCGCCGGCGGAAGCCTGCAGGATGATGGGGGACTTCAGCGCGGCCGCCGCCTCGGTGATGCCCTGGACGATCTCCATGTTGTTGACGTTGAAAGCGCCGATGGCGTAGCCGCCTTCGTGGGCTTTCTTGAACATTTCTTTTGTTCCGATGAGTGGCATGATCTCAACCTCCTGTAAATAGATACCCATTGACAAATCTATTATATCATAATTTAATGAAAGCGTCATGAATCTTTTGTGAAAAGAGAAAATCTGTGGCGATTTTCGGGAAAAGGGCTGCCATATCCGAGGGCAGGGGTGCGCGGACGGTGAGCTCTTCGCCCGAGAGCGGCTGACGAAGGCAGAGGCAATGCGCGTGCAGCGCCTGACGCGCGAGGCGCTCTGTACGGCCGCCGTAGAGATCGTCGCCGAGGAGCGGGAAGCCGAGGTGCGCGAGGT
The DNA here is from genome assembly GCA_947097535.1 of uncultured Selenomonas sp. Classification (GTDB taxonomy): domain Bacteria; phylum Bacillota; class Negativicutes; order Selenomonadales; family Selenomonadaceae; genus Selenomonas. The sequence goes on along the minus strand of CAMURM010000137.1, from coordinate 4,694 downwards.
GGACGCGGATCTGATGCGTGCGCCCCGTCGCGAGCCGCAGTGCGAGAAGCGACAGCCCGTCAGCTTGACAGAGCGTCACATAGTGCGTGACGGCCCGCTTGCCCTCTGGCGAGACCATGCGCTCGATGATGCTGCCGGGGCGGCGCGCGATCGGCAGATCGATCGTGCCGCGCGGCTCGGGCAGTGCGCCTTCTATGGCAGCGAGGTAGATGCGCGCCATACCTGCGCTGTCGGGTGCGGCGAGGCGGTGCTGCACATGCGGTTCCCTGGCGATGAGCACGAGCCCGCTCGTCTGTCGGTCGAGGCGGTGTACGGGATGGAAGGCGTGCTGCTCGCCGCGCCTTTCGTAGTGGAAGAGCACGGCGTTGGCGAGCGTATGGCTGTGCTCGCCGCCCGTCGGATGGACGAGCATGCCGGGCGGCTTGTTGACGACGAGGAGGGAATCGTCCTCGTAGCGGATGTCGAGCGGGATGTTTGCGGGCACGATGCGGCTCTCCTCCGCCAGATGCCAGCAAAGTTCATCGCCGCTTTTGATGTGGGTTCGTGCGGCGTTGGCAGGGAGTCCGTTCAGCGAGAATGTGCCCGAACGCCGCAGTTTCTTCCAGAGTGTCGTGGAGAAGCCGCATTCCCTTTGCAGAAACTCCCGAAGCGCCATACAAGCAAGTCCTTCCGGCACGACAAGCCGCGTCTTTCCCATGCAATCACTTCCTTTTCCCGCAATATAGCACAGATCGGGCGATTTTGTCCATGCAGCGCGATGAAGCGGAGCGAACGAGAAAATCCCGCAGAGCGATGTGATCTGCGGGATTTTCTCGTTTGCGGAGATAGGGAATCTGTTTCAGAACTGATAGTTTGTCTTGAACCAGAAGGTTCTGCCTGGCTCATTGATATGGTCGTGGGCGGTGATGCCGAGGTTGCTGATGGCGGCCTCGTTGTAGCTGACGAACTCGGCGTAATTCTTGTTGAAAAGATTGTCGACGCCCAGGGAAAAAACGAGGTTGTCGCTTGCACGGTAGGCGCAGCTTGCAGAAATGATGCCGAAGCCGCCCGTCGGGCCGTGGTCGATGCCCGTTTCGCTGCCGTACCCCGCACGATAGCGGTTCTGCTTGTCGACTAGACGCCAGAGAAGGTTCGCTTCCCATTTGCCCTGGTGATATTTCGTCGAGAGGCTTCCTTCGAGCGGTGCGATCTGCGGCAGCGGAGCATTGTTTGTCGTGTCGTTGCCATGTGTGAAGGAAAGCGTGCCCGTCACGGACCATTGCGGCGAGAAGCTGTGTGTATATTCCGCTTCCATGCCGTAGAGACGCGCGTCTACGTTGCCGTAAGCGCTCGACGGCAGACGCAGGATGAAGTCGTTGATATGCGAGTAGAAGAAGGAAAGGCTGCCGTGATCCTGTCCGCGTGCGTAGAGCCAGCCAAGGTCGAGCTGCGTATTGCGCTCACGGCTCGGACGAGAGGCGTCCGGCGAAGCGGTCTGTCCGTTCACACGATTGCTGTGCGCCTTCCACGTCTGGAAGGACTCCCAATAATCGGCGGGACGCTCTGCGTGGCCAAGCCCGACGTAGAAGGTCAGGGGGAGGGAGGCGTAGTCGTACTCGTAACGGATGAAGCCGCTGTAAGCGTTGTCGGCGGTTTCGCCCGGTACGAGATCCATCGTCTTTCTGCCCATCATGTTGTAAGCCGAATAGTTGTGATAGTCGTTCGTCACGCGATCGTAGCGGATGCCACTGTGCAGATAGGTGCGCGGGTGCAGGCGGTAATCATGTTCGAAGAATACGCCGAAGGAGCGGATGCCCATATCATCGCGAAAGGATCCGATGGGGCGGTTCTTGAAGGCACTGGCAAAGGCATGTTCCTGATTTTGCAGCTCGAAGCCGAAAGCGCCCGTGCTGCGCGGCGTAAAGACAAGCTCCGCGATGGCGCGGACGCCGTACTGCGTGCGCTTGACGTCCGTGCCCATCTTTCCCGCAGGGCGCAGCGAATAGTTGTCCATGATGTGATCGATGACGGCGTGGTGGAACGTCACATCGAGGTTCGTGACGACGGGAGAGAGGTTGGCGCGTTGGTACTTGAATGTCCAACTGTCGCGGTCGAACTGACTGCCGTCCATCATGGCGTGGGCGAATTTTGCATGGCCGCGGCTCATGTCGTAGGCAAGCTCAAGCAGGGTGTCCTGGTCCGGCGTGAGACCGACGATGCCCGACAAGCTATAGCGTCCGTAGCCCGAATGGATGCGCTTGCCGCTGCCGTCGGCGTAGTCGTCAGCGTAGTTGCGTGTCTGGATGAAGCGCACATAGCCACTCTTGTCGCCCGCTGTGACATCAAGAAGATCGTCGAAGCGGTGGCTGCTGCCAAACGTGAGGATCGCATTGCCCTGTATACCCGGCTCTTGAAAGCGCTTCGTTTCGCGTTCAAAGAGAACGGTGCCGGCGATGCTCGCGCCGTCGCGCACGCTTTGCGGCCCCTTGCGCACGATGATGCGGCTGAACGTTTCGGGAAAAGCGTAGGTAGTCGTCGGATCCATGCGCCCTGGGCAACCGCCGAACATGTTGCCGCCGTCCATGCGTACGTTCAGGCGCGTGCCGCCCATGCCGCGCAGCATGGGATCGCCACTGATGCCTCCCTTGCGCACGAGGGAGAAGCCTGGCAGGTTCTTCAGGTAGCCGCCGCCGTCCGCCGCCGGCACGGGCTGGCGCGGGCGCTTGGGATCGGTGTCGAGTGTCAGCGGCTCGCGGCTGCGGTTGGCAGTGACGATGATTTCATCGAGGACGAAGGTCGTTTGCGTATCGCGCTTGTCCACGGCGCCTTCTCCCTGTGATTCGGGTGCAGGTGCGGCTGCCGCCTGCGCAAAGAAGCCCGAGAGAACGCCGAATGTCACGGCGCCTGCGAAGGAGAGCAGACGGCATGAATGCTTCCACGAGTTCATAAGAATCCTCCTTGAAAATGATAATAAATATATTCTAATGGAGTATAGCATAATTTTCCATGAGCAACAATGATTTTTTTCGCGTTGCGCATTTTGTATTTTTTTGTTTCTCGCTAGACGTGGACATGAAATTCTTGTATAATATAAGGCGGTCAAGCTCATTTCTTGAGATTTTGTAACGAATGACCATTCTCAAAGGACATTTTTGCTCGGGACATTTTTCTTGTCGATGGGCAATCTAGGAGGAAGTTATGGCTCTGATCGTAAAGAAGTTTGGCGGCAGCTCGGTTGCCACTACGGAAAAAATCAAAGCGGTGGCGCGGCGTGTCCTCGATGGCATGAAGCCCGAGGACAAGGTCGTTGTCGTCGTCTCCGCCATGGGAGATACGACCGATGATCTCATCGAGCTGGCGCGCGGCATAGACAAAAATCCGTACCATTATGCGCGTGAAATGGACATGCTGTTGACGACGGGCGAGCAAGTTTCCATCGCGCTCTTGGCGATGGCGTTCTGCTCGATGGGGCATAAGGCGATTTCCTTGACGGGCGCGATGGTCGGCATGGGCACGAACTCCGTGCATACGAAGGGGCGCATCGTAGGCATTGAGCCGAAGCGCGTCGAGGAAGCGCTCAATGAGGGAAATATCGTCGTCGTTGCAGGCTTCCAGGGCGCTGACTCCTTCGGCGATCCCGTGACGCTTGGGCGCGGCGGCTCCGATACGTCGGCGGTGGCGCTTGCCGGCGCGCTCAAGGCGGACAGCTGCGAGATCTTCACCGATGTGGACGGCATTTATTCCGCCGACCCGCGTCTCGTCGAGGGCGCGCGCAAGATGCAGGAGATCACATACGACGAGATGCTTGAGATGGCGCGTCTCGGCGCGGGCGTCATGCAGCCGCGCTCCGTGGAGATGGGCAAGCACTTCGGCATCCCCATCCATGTACGCTCGACGTTTACCGAGAAAACCGGCACGATGATCAGGGAGGCTTATACAATGGAAGAGAAGGATTTTGAAATCAGGGGGCTGGCGCACGACGATAAGGTGGCGAAGCTCGCCGTCATGGGCGTGCCGAACCAGCCGGGGGTTGCACATTCCCTCTTTTCCGCGCTGGCTGACGCCAATGTGAGCGTGGACATGATCGTGCAGAGCGTGCGGAACTTGGAGCGTAACGTGACGGACATGGTCTTCACCGTTGCCGTCGACGATCTGGAGACGGCGCGTGAGATCGTCGAGGACGTCAAGAAGAAGCTCAATGCCGTATCGGTTCTCGTCGAGGAGAACGTCGCGAAGGTTTCCATCGTCGGCGTCGGCATGCTCGGCAACCCCGGCATCGCGGCGCGCATGTTCGGAGCCCTGCAGAAGGCGGACGTCAACATCGACATCATCAGCACGTCGGAAATCAGCATTTCCTGCCTGATCACGAAGGACAAGCTCAAGGAAGCGGCGAACGCGATCCACGACGAGTTCTTTCCGCGCGGCTGAGCGGGACTTGATGAAGAAATAAGGGAGCGCCGATACATCCGGTGATTCCGCAGGAAACATGGCAAGTGGGAGGCTTCATATAAAATGAGCACGAAGATGGCAGCATCGCATACGGAAAACAAGGTTCTGAACGACGTGATTTTTGCCGCGAGCGGCGCGGCGACGGCGGCAGCGAAGGAGCATGGGGCAGAGAAGATCACGAACGCCACGCTGGGTGCGATCTTTGGCGAGGATGAAAAGCTCGCCTGCATACCGACGGTCGAGAAGGTGCTGCGCGAGCTGCCGAT
>CAMURM010000136.1 GCA_947097535.1 uncultured Selenomonas sp. | reverse complement strand
TCATCGCCTCGGGCATGAGCCGCAGGAAGCTGCCGCTCGCCGAGGAGGCGAAGTACGCGGGGCGCGGCGTCCACTACTGCGAGCTCTGCGACGGCCACATGTATCAGGACAAGACGATCGCCGTCATGGGCGGCGGCAACGCGGCGCTCGACGCGGCGAATTTCCTCTCGCGCTACGCGAAGAAGCTCTACCTCGTGCATCGCTCGCGCCTGCGCGCCGACGACGTCTCGCAGAAGCGCCTCATGGAAAATCCGAAGGCCCAGATCTTGCTCGAAACGGAGATTCGCGCGCTGAAGGGCGAGGGCAAGCTCGCGGCCATCGAGATCTTCGATAAGAAGACAGGCGAAGCGAGAGAGCTGCCCGTCGACGCCGTCTTCGTCAACATCGGCGTGCAGCCGAATACCGCGCTCTTTGAAGGGCAGGTCGAGATCAACGAGAAGGGGCACATCGTCGCGGGTGAGGACTGCCGCACGAAGCTTCCCGGCGTTTTCGCTGCCGGCGACATCCGCGAGAAGGAAGTGCACCAGCTGACGACCGCCGCATCCGACGGCACGACGGCGGCGCTTCTCGCTGAAAAGTACATTGAAGGAGGGAAATCATCATGGTAAAGGTCTATTCGATCACGCAGTGCCCTTGGTGTGACAAGGTCAAGAAGTATTTGAAGTCGAAGAACATCGCTTACGAGGAGTTCAACATCGAGGAGAACGAGGAGGCGCGCAAGGAGTGCGAGGCGATCTCGGGCGACCTCATCGTGCCCGTGACGACCGTCAACGGCAAGGATTTCGTCGTGAGCTTCGACAAGGCGAAGCTCGATGCGATTCTCGGCATCTGAGCGCCTGCCTGCCAGAAAGCGTCCGCGCGGCAAAAGAAATGCCCGCGGGCGTTTTCTTTTGCCGCGCCCCCTTGCCATGCTTCATGGAGCATGGTAAACTACACGCACAAACGTCCACTTCGTGGACATTGTGCGCCGCCCTTACATGAAAGAGCCAATCAGTCTGCGCCTACGGCTTGACTTCTTGGACTTTCATGGTAAACTAGAGGTTGCTACATGAGCTTGACGGAACTGGCCGTGTGTGGGGGAGGAAACAGAGCTTTCATGGAAAAGTTGATTATAAAGGGCGGCTGTCGCCTGCAGGGACGCGTGAAGATCAGCGGCGCGAAGAACGCCGTGCTGCCTATCATTGCCGCGACGCTCCTGGGGCAGGACGCGCCGAGCCGTTTGGAGGAAGTGCCTTCGCTCGACGATGTGCATACGATCACGGAGGTGCTGCAGTCGCTCGGCGTGCACGCAGAGTTTGACAAGGCGGCGAACGCCCTGACGGTCGACAGCCGCGAAATCAAGAGCACGGAGGCGCCCTACGAGCTGGTGCGCAAGATGCGCGCGTCGTTCCTCATCATGGGTCCGTTGCTCGCGCGGCTCGGTCACGCGAAGATCTCGCTTCCCGGCGGCTGTGCCATCGGCACGCGCCCCATCGATCTGCATCTCAAGGGCTTCGAGGCGCTGGGCGCGAAGATCGAGATCGGTCACGGCTACATCGAGGCGCGCGCCGACGAGGGGCTCAAGGGCGCGCGCATCTACCTCGACTTCCCGAGCGTCGGCGCGACGGAAAACATCCTCATGGCGGCTTCAATGGCCGAGGGGCAGACGGTGCTCGAAAATCCCGCGCAGGAGCCGGAGATCGTCGATCTCGCGAACTTCTTGAACGTCATGGGCGCGAAGGTGCGCGGCGCGGGCACGAACGTCATCAAGATCGAGGGCGTCAAGAAGCTCGCGGGGCACAACTACACGATCATTCCCGACCGCATCGAGGCGGGCACCTACATGGTCGCCGCCGCCATGACGCAGGGCGACGTCTACATCGAAAACGCCATTTCCGAGCATCTGAAGCCTGTCATTGCCAAGCTCAAGGAGGCGGGCGTCACGATCGAGGAGGACGTCGACGGCATCCGCGTCACCTGCGACCACCGTCCGAAGGCGGTCGACATCAAGACAATGCCGTACCCGGGCTTTCCGACGGACATGCAGGCGCAGTTCATGGCTCTCCTCGCGATCGCCGAGGGCGCAGGGCTCGTGACGGAAACGGTCTTCGAGAACCGCTTCATGCACGTCGACGAGCTAAAGCGCATGGGCGCTGCCATCAAGATCGACGGGCGCACCTCTGTCGTCGAGGGCGTCGACCATCTGACGGGCTGCCAGGTCAAGGCGACCGACTTACGCGCCGGCGCTGCCATGGTGCTCGCGGGACTTGTCTCCGAGGGCGAGACGCAGGTCGGCTACATCCACCACATCGATCGCGGCTATGACAACCTCGTGGCAAAGCTCGTGGGACTCGGCGCGGACATCCGCCGCACGGAAAGCTGAAGAGGCGCAAAAAAAGAGAGCCATTGCGGCTCTCTTTTTTTGCGCCCTGCCTAGTGCCCGCGCGCTGCCTGCCTGATGGCGCCTGCCATCGCGGCGAGCGGGATCTGCCGCTCGACCGAGCCGAGCTCGAAGGCGGCGCGCGGCATGCCGTAGACGACGCAGGAGGCTTCGTCCTGCCCGAACGTCATGGCGCCCGTGCGCCGCATCGCGAAGAGCCCTTTCGCGCCGTCCGCGCCCATGCCCGTGAGGATGACGCCGAGGGCGGCGGCGCCGACGAGCTCGGCGACGGAGAAGAAGAGGACGTCGGCGGAGGGGCGCACCCAGTTCACGGGGTCGCCTTGCCCGCAGGTGATGACGAGCCTGCCCGCGCGCCGCTCCAGCTTCATGTGCTGGCCGCCCGGCGCCACATAGGCGGTCGAGGGGAAGATCGTCTCGCCGTTTTCCGCTTCCTTGACCGTGAGCGCCGAGATGGCGTTGAGCCGGTGCGCGAAATGATTGCTGAATACGGGCGGTATGTGCTGCACGATGACGATGGGCGGCAGGGGCGGCGTAAGATCCTTGAGGATCGTCGCGATCGCCTCCGTGCCGCCCGTCGAGGCGCCGATGGCGATCAGCTGCTTTGCTGCCGTCGAGGCGGGCGGCATGGCAGTGGGGAAAAGCGCCGAAGTTTTTTCCTTCTTATCTTTTTCCATGTGCCCGCCTCCTTTCTCCGCGTGTTTTTATACGTTGTTTGCCGTTTCTTTCTTTTCGACCGCGCGCACGAGGCGCAGGAACTTCTCGCGGCCGATCTGCACGAAGCGTCCGCAGCCCTCGCACTTGAGCGCGAAGTCCGTGCCCGTGCGCAGGATGCGCCACAGCTCGCTGCCGCACGGGTGGCGCTTCTTCATGCGCACGATGTCGCCCACTTCATAGCGCTGCATGGCTGCACTCCTTTCCGTCATTCATATCCGTTTGCGTCCTCTTCGGCTGTTTTCCTCCTGCCGCGCATGAGCGAGGCGACGACGCCGGCGGCGCATGAGACGGTCAGACAGGAGAAGATGAGGCGGATCGCCGCTGAAAGTTCCTCCGTCCAGTCGGCGGCTGCGGGAAGCGTCGCTTGTGCGAGCAGCAGGGTCACGACTGCCATGGAGACAGCCTGTCCCGAGAGGCGCATGACCGAGACCATGGAAGAGGCGACGCCGTAGAGTTTCTTGGAGACGGCGCCCATGATGGCATTGTTGTTTGCCGGCGAGAAGAAGCCGAAACCGATGCCGATGATGACGCAGGCAGCCGCGATGAGAGGAAGTGGCGTCTTAGCGTCGAAGAGCGAGCAGCCGAAGATGCCCGCGGTCGTCAGTGCCATGCCGAAGCTCGCGACGAGGCGCGGCTCGTGCTTGTCGGAGAGCGCTCCCGCGATGGGCGAGAGGATCGCCATCATCAAGGGCTGCAGGAGCAGGAGGACGCCCGCCGTCGAAGCATCGAGGCCGCGCACGAGCTGCAGGTAGAGCGAGAGCAAAAAGCCGATTGCATACGTCGCGCTGTAGTTCAAAAACGCGGCGAGGTTGCTCATGGCAAAGACCGTGTTCGCAAAAAGCGAGAGATGAAGGAGCGGCGTGCTCGCCCGCCGCTCTTGCCAAAGGAAGAGCGCGAGAAAGATGAGTCCCGCGAGAAGAACGAAGCGCATCCAAGGGGAGGCGGCGAGCGAGGAAAGCCCGTAGAGCGTCAGCGTGCTCGCAGCCGTGTAGAAGAGGGCGCCGGGCAGATCGAAGCCGCCTTCTCGCTCGCCGTACCAATCTTCTTTGATGGTGCGCACGAGCAGGCTGCTCACGAGGATGACGATGGAGGTGAGGACGAAGAGAAGCCGCCAGTCCAGGTGCTGCGTGACGAGACCGCCGATCACAGGCCCCAAGGACAGTCCGACGTAGGTGGCGGCGGCGGAGTAGCCGATAGCGCGTCCGCGCTGCTTTGCGGGATGTGCGGCCACGAGGAGCGCCATGCCGCTCGAAAAGACGAGCCCCAGGGACAGTCCCTGCAGGGCGCGCATGGCGATGAGGAAGGAGGCCGAGGGGGAAAACGCCGCGACGAAGGAGACGGCAGCCATCGCCGCCGTGCCGATCGCGTAGATGCGACATCGGCCAAGGATGTCCGCCATGCGGCCAAAAGGCAGGAGCAGGGCGACGGCGCCCAGGAGAAAGGCGGTCGCGAGCCACGAGAGATCCGTCGCGGGGCACGAGAACTCCACGGCGATCGTCGGGATGGCGATGTTGATGCAGCTGCCGAGAAACGGCCCCATGAAGGACGTGAGCAGGACTGCCGCAAAGATCCGCTTTTGTGCTGTCATGGCCGCCGCCTCCTATTGCGATAGAAATAGACGAGGAAGCGGCGCGCGCGCCCCGTCCCTCGTCTCACGCGCTGCAACCTCACACGTTGAAGCGGAAGTACGTCACGTCGCCGTCCTGCATTACATAGTCCTTGCCTTCGAGGCGCACCTGCCCTTTTTCGCGCGCGGCGGCGGTGCTGCCGGCAGCGACGAGGTCGTCGTAGTTGACGATCTCGGCGCGGATGAAGCCGCGCTCGATGTCGGAGTGGATCTTGCCCGCCGCCTTGGGCGCCGTCGTGCCTTCGACGATCGTCCAGGCGCGGCACTCGTCGGGCCCTGCCGTCAGGAATGTCAGGAGCCCTAAGAGCTCGAATGCCGCCTTGATGAGGCGGTCGAGGCCGCTCTCCTTGAGGCCCAGTTCTTCGAGAAACGCCTTCGCGTCGTCGGCGTCGAGCTCGGCGATCTCCGACTCCACGCGCGCCGATACGACGACGACTTCGGAGCCTTCCTTCGCCGCGTAGTCGCGCACGGCGGCGACGTGCGCATTGCTCGCGCCGTCCTTCGCCGCCTCGTCCTCTGAGACGTTGGCGACGTAGAGCATTGGCTTCAGCGTGAGGAAGTTCATCTCCTTGATGAGCGCGAGCTCGTCTTCCGTGAGGTCGAGGCTCCTCGCCGATTTGCCTTCTTCGAGAACCGCCTTGATGCGGCGCAGCACATCGTCCTCCGCCTTCGCCTCCTTGCTGCCGCTCTTGGCGAGCTTGGCGAGCTTCATGATGCGCTTTTC
>CAMURM010000135.1 GCA_947097535.1 uncultured Selenomonas sp. | reverse complement strand
CTTCCCCGAGATCAAGGAACAGTACAACATCATGAGCGTGCCGTGCTTCTTCATCAACGATGACAAGGAGCTCCACTTCGGCAAAAAGAATATCTCGCAGCTCCTCGATTTGATCGAGAAGATGTAAGAAGAGAGGCTGCTGTATGCATCGAACGGATGTATACAGCAGCCTCTTTTTATATTGGTGCAGCGGGCAGTTCTCAACTAGATCTATCTATTTTTATGATGAACTGCTTGTTCTCCCAAAACCTTTGCATGGATGTGCATAGGCGTTCCCTTTTTTCTTCAGCATATCACAGAACGCGCCTTTTGCAAGCCGCTATGAAATTTCTGCCCATGAAGCTGTCGGACATGTGCCCATCGCGTTTGCGCTGTATGATATAATAGAAAAAGCAAGTATGACAGGAGGCTTTTTCTTGCATTTTTATCGAATCGTTTCCCTCTGCGCGCTCTTCTTCCTGCTGCTCACAGCGCGGGCGGGCGCGGCAGAAAATATACAGCTCACGGCGGCTTCGGCGATCCTCATCGAGGCATCGACGGGGCGCGTGCTCTACGAGAAGGCGGCGGATGCGCCGCGCTTTCCTGCGAGCACGACGAAGATGATGACGTGCCTGCTCGCCCTTGAGGAGGGCGACCTCTCGTCGATCGTCACCGTGAGCCGCACGGCTGCAGAAACGGAAGATACCGAGGTCGAGGCGGGCGATCGCTTCGTCCTCGCCGAGCTCATCGCTGAGATGATGCTGCGTTCGGACAACGGCGCTTCCGTCGCCATCGCCGAAGATCTCGCAGGCTCTGCCGGCGCCTTTGCCGCGCACATGAACGAGAAGGCAAGGGAGCTCGGCGCGAAAGATACGCACTTCATGAACCCGAACGGTCTGCCCGATCCGGCACACGTCTCGACGGCGCGTGACATTTCGCGCATCGCCGCCTACGGTATGAAGAACCCGAAGTTTCGCTCCTTCGTCGGCGCGAAGGAGCGCGAGATCACCTGGGTCGCGCCGGAGAGAAAGCGCGTTTTGATGGCGAATACGAATCGCCTGCTGAGCACCTACGAGGGCGCGACGGGCATCAAGACGGGCTACACGAACGCGGCGGGTGGCTGCCTTGCGGCAGCGGCGCGGCGCGGCGGCGTCGAGCTCATCGCCGTCGTCTTAGGCGCTGCCGACGAGGAGGCGCGCTTCGCCGATGCCGCGAGGCTGCTCGACATGGGCTTTCGCCGCGTGAAGGCGGCGCCCGCCTACACGAAGACGGATCTCATGCAAACGGTCTGGGTCAAGGGCGGCAGCGAAGGCCGCCTCGCCGTTTACCCCGCCGAAGACCTCTACCTGCCGCTCGTCGACGGCGAGTCCGAGGATCACTACCGCCTCGCCTACGACCTGCCGCGCGTCATCGGCGCCGGCGTCAAGGAAGGCGAACGCGTCGGCGACATCGTCGTCTACTACGGCGGCAAGGAGCTCACGCGCATCCCGCTTCTCGCCGAAAAGAGCATTGGTAGAGGGCTGAGCATCGAGGGGCTTTGGGCGTATGTCGTCGGGCTGTTTGCGTGACTTACAGCGTGGGCGTCGCCGCCGCCAGGGATTTTAAGATCACCTTCTTCTCCCCGCGCGACAAGCCCGACAAGCGCGCCATCCCTTCCTTCCATTTTTTCGCCAAAGTCTCCATCGTTTCGGGCATTTCCTCTTCTGACAACAGATCGACAAGGGCGCTGAGTTCCTTGGCGTCCTTGTCCCAATGCTTGCCGTCGACAAAGGTCAAACGCTCCGCCGCCGCAGCCAGACCCATGAAATATAAAGTGAGATTCTTTTTATCCTTGAGCATGGATTGAATCACTGCTTGAAAGGCTGCGTCCTTATACTTCCCCTTCTGCGCCTCTATGGCGGCAATATCCCAGCAGACTACACAGCCCGGGTGCTTTTCAGCGCGGATATGGTCGCCCTCTCTCTCATTCAAGTAAGACGCTGCGTCCGCCTGCTCCCAAGCAGAAAACATCTCTTCTGCATCTTCATAACCGTCACGGAAAGCCAGCCGCATCCATTTCGCATAATGCATCAAGCCGAAAGTATTCGATCCGTCCAGCAGTTTCTGCAGAACCTCGCTGAACGAGGCTGCTTCCCCAAGGCCGACAGACCTGGCAAGGAAATGCCGCGCTTCTTCATATTCACCTCGCCAATATTCCAGTGCGGTACGATACTGCGCATGGCGCCTCTTATCCCGCTCTTGAGAAAATTGTTCAAAAGCTCTATCGGAAACCTTCTCCCATTCCTCCGAATATGCAGCGCCTTGCTGCAGCAATAAGCTGTATACTTGCACCTTAGAGGACAAAACTTTGCCAAGGAGATCGGATTGCCTGTCTTCTCTCTCTTTTGCAAACGGATGGACATACGGAAGGATTGCCAGGATTTTTGTCAGATCCTCCTCCAACTTTCCCAACTTCTCCAATGCTTCTTCGTAGGAATATGTATTTTTCAGATGCTCAATCTCGCGAATCCGATAGTCTATACACATTCCGGCAGATTCCAGCGGCAAGGGCATCCGACTGAGAATCCCATTGCAAACCTCCATTTCACGCTGCGAAGCCGCCGTATCTCCGTCATGCGTATGACGCGTCAGATCGTAGAAATGCTTGTTAAAATAGAACATATCCGACGAACAATCGATTGTCTGCAAGAACGGGAAAAGATCCTGCTCCAAGCGCACAGAAAGGCGTTGTGCTTGCACAGACTGCTTCAATTCGACCAACGTCCCCATAGCCTGTATCAGAATATCATACTGCAATTCGCGTCCCTTTTCACTCATCGCCTGCAGGTTAGAAGCCAACAGTTTATGGAACTTCTTGCGATCCGCCTCACTGCCGCCCTCCTCGTAAATGAGGTACCATGAGTAAATGGCGTCTGCAATGCGATCCTCGATGAAAAGACGGCGCATCTGTTCCATCGCATCGTCCTCGATAACGAGGATGTTGTTTTTCTGTTCTCTGATGTACTCGCGCGCAACTGCATCGAGCTTTTGCCGCCCGCCGCGCACCGCCGTGCAGACGAGATCAGCGAGCATCAGGCGATGCAGCTTCCTCGCGCTTCCTTCCTTTATATCGATCGGTTTCAGACGCTTTTGCGCTACCCGTGAGATCCGGCTTTTACCCAGTGCCATGCGTTCCTCTATGCGGCGCTTATACTCCTCCTGAGCGATCATCTTCTTTTGATCGCTCAATTCCTTTTCGGACATCGCCTTGCGCCACGCATAGAGGACATGCAGCTGAACATCGTCCTCCGTCTGAGCCAACAGTTCCATGGCAAGTTTCACGACACCGTCGGCAAGGATGTTCAAATACGTGCGGTCGCTGTTGACGATGTCATAGTACCGTCCCTCGCCGAAAACCACAGGCTTCATGCCGCGGTCAAACATCGCCCGCACCATGTCTTCGATGAACTCCCCGAGATTGGCGCGACGGTACTCTTCCATCCCGTGAAACGGCTCGATGGAGATCGACGCGTACGTTTCCTTGCTTGCTCGCACCTCTTGAAACAGCGCAAACGCTTCCGCCTCGGACAGCGGCTTTTCCGTCCAATAGCCGGCAACGATCGAAGCCCGTCCTGTATTTGGCGTTCCCCGCGGTTCAAAGCTGCCGCTTTCATCAAGGTAAAGATAGTAGTTCTTCATTTCTTCTCCTCCGATTTCATGTTTCTGATGGGTTGCATGCTTTTTATGCGATCGAGGCAGTCGCCGAGCCATCGGTCTACCTCTCTGCGATTCATCGAGGTTTCTGTGCTTTTTATATTCCCCGCATGATTGATCCTGTTGCGCGTTCTGCGAATCCTGCGGTAATCGGCAACGAGCGTCAGGACATCTTCTACAGCATAAGCCGTCTGCAGTATGCCTTCTTCCAGCAGCACCCTGAATTCCGCTGCACGCTCCTCCGGCGAATTGCTCCTTTTAGGCAAATCATCTTTATCCAAGGCATCGCCCAGACCATAGAGGCGGCATTTTCCCTCCGCGCTCATCTCGTTCAATGCATTGCAGGTCTTTTTCCAGCCTGCTTTTCGTTGCAGGAGCACGGCAAAATCTTCTGGCATCCTCTGGTTTTTGGGTGGATATTTCTGAATCATTTCATACAGCGCTTTGAGCTTCGGGAGTTTCTCGATATACTGCTCTGGATTTTTCCCCATCTTTTCGATGTTTCCGCGATTCTCCAGTAGAAATTCCAATGTTTCCCGCCCTTTCGCAAAAATCTCCGATTCCAAGCCCCTCAAAGGATCATCTTCCCTTTTCTGCATACGTTTGATCGCGTCTTGGAACTGATTTAAACAATATTTTTGACGTTCAAGAGCATAGGACTCCTTCGAGCAAAGGTCGAGGACATTCTTCTGCCACGAAGGCCTTTGCGGATCCACCATCTGTTTTTCCATCATCTCACGCCAAACGGGATAAAACACCCGCTTCTCTTCCAGGTAAACGGGCATCCATTCCACATAGAGCGTCATTGCCTGTTGCGTGAAGCCGTTCTTCAGGCACCAGCGGATCATCTCGTAGTAAAGTGCAGCCTCTTCGTCCTCTGCATGCTTCAAGATGTCCTCGTAGGCTTTTTTGATCGTGTCGAGCATCAGCGAGAACGCCTTTTCCTTCAGGCTGTCCGCTGCAATGTTGTGCTGCGAAAATTCATCGAGCGCATGCTTCAAATCCTCAAGGACGGATTTTATCGCATCGACCTGGCAAATCTGCATGACATCGGAGTAGCGGTGCATGGCATGCAGCAGTTTCTTGAGAGGCTCGGAAAGCTCGTATGCCCCGCTCGCATTGTTTTCATAATCGTAGTCAAAATACTCTTCCAGTGTGAGCGAGCTTCCATATTTGACGAAGGCATCGGCTCCGGCGATGAGCTGTGACAAGGATGTCAGTGCTGTGATATTGAACAGGCGGCTCGGTATGTTCTCAGCTTTTTGATAATCGGAATAGAGAATTTTTTCCACCGTCATCCCATCGTGCTGCAAAAGCTGCACAATCTGGCTCAGGATCATGCCCGCTGAACGTATGCCCCCCGTCACATCGACGTATAGTCGGCAATCCGACCAACGATGTCTCGCGTCTTTCATCTCTTTCTTGATTCGTTCCGCCGCATGAATCGCCTGCCTGACGCATTCCCGATCAAGCTCCTCCGTCGGATATTCAAAATCGATAAAACGAAAGGCTGTCTTTTGCAAGGCAGGGCAGCGCTCCGTCATAAAACTCTGGAAAAAATCAACTTGATCCTTATACGGCGGACGCTTTTCCGCTTCTCCAAAAACTTTGATTTCAAAATGCGGTGTCCGCTCGTCGTTTGTCGAAAAGCCATAAATGTAGTCAATCTTTTCTCCCTTCTCATGCAACATCTTTGCCATGCTGTAGACAGGTGCCTCATTGGTAAGACTGCCCGTGACATAGTCCTTTTCAATTTTTCCATCCATGCAATAAGCGTATGCCTGCGATGCTGGTACATCCCCATATATCACGCTAAAGAATGTG
>CAMURM010000134.1 GCA_947097535.1 uncultured Selenomonas sp. | reverse complement strand
TTGAAGTTTCGCGCGCTCGCCAAGAACAAGAACGTCGCCTTGGAAATCCATGCCGAATATCACGGGCCGGGCAGCGCCAAGAGCGTGCAGGTGACGGGCGAAGCCCTCGTCATCGGAGCAGACGACGAGGATTTCATCACACGCGCGGACGCCGCGGGCATGAACGGTGCAAGCCTTAAAAAGATGGGACTCATCCTCATCGTCGTCACCGCGCGAAAACTCGAATACCTGAACTCCGAACTGCGCAAGCGCGGCTATTGCCCGCGCCAATGCATGGATCTGTCCGACGTATCTCTCGCTTGAAGAAGCGCGAATCCATCCGACATGAAAGAGACGATGCCTACATGAGCAGTACAAAGCAAAAACTATCCTTCGCCTCCGACTACATGGAGGGCGCCCATCCCGAGATCCTGCGCCGCCTGCTCGATACGAATATGGAGCAGACGGCGGGCTACGGACTCGACGAATATTCCGAGTCCGCGCGCGCGAAGATTCGCGCCGCCTGTCAAGCTGAGGACGCTGAAATCTTCTTCCTCATCGGCGGCACGCAGGCAAATGCCGTCGTCATCGACGCGCTGCTCCGCTCCTATCAAGGCGTCATCGCGGCCGAAACAGGGCACATCAGCCTGCACGAGGCGGGCGCCATCGAGCTCGGCGGGCACAAGGTGCTGACGCTCGCGCACGAAGCGGGGAAGATCACGGCGGCGCAGATCGAGGGCGCGCTCGCCGCTTATCAAGAGGATGCGAACCACGATCACATGGTCATGCCCGGCATGGTCTACATCTCGCAGCCAACGGAGTACGGCGCGCTCTACTCGCTCGCAGAGCTCCGTGCCATCAGCGCCGTCTGCCGTGCGGCGGACATACCGCTCTACCTCGACGGCGCGCGTCTCGCCTACACGCTCGCCTGCCCGGCAAACGACGTGACACTCGCCGACATCGCACGCCTCGCAGACGTCTTCTACATCGGCGGTACGAAATGCGGCGCCCTCTTCGGCGAGGCCGTCGTCTTTCCGAAGAGGAACACCGTGCCGCACTTCTTCAGCATTGTCAAGCAACACGGCGCCCTGCTCGCCAAGAGCCGCATCGCGGGGCTGCAGTTCGATACGCTCTTCACGAACCATCTCTACGAAAAGGGCGGCGAAACAGCGCTCCTCGCCGCCGACCGCATCCGCAGCGCACTCAGGGAAAAGGACTATCCGCTCGCCTATGATGCGCCGACGAACCAGATCTTCCTCGTGCTCGACGAGGCGCAGAAATCGCGACTCTCCAAACAGGTCGAGATGGGATTCTGGGAAAACCTCGCCGACGGCAAGACCGTCATGCGCATCGCCACGAGCTGGGCGACGCAGGATGAGGATGTCGAGCGTCTTATAGAGATTCTTTGACAGAGCAGCGAAATGATGAATGACGACTTGCACACAAGCAAGCGAATATGCTATACTATGGATGGCAAACGTGATTAGAGTCAAATCGATACACGAAAAGCCCCCAAGTTGCCGCTTGGGGGCTTTTCTGTTCCCATATTGTGGTGCTTACAAAAGGGGCTGTCGCACGAAGCAAAATACGCTTCATGCGACAGCCCCTTTTCAAACAAGTACCTTACTTCCCCGCCGGCATCAATATGATTTGTACGGGAAGATTCGAGGCGCCGGGCGGCGAGAGTTCGAAGCTCGGCTGCACGGAGCTGTGGTAGCTGCCGAGGTCGGCGAGCTCGGCGGCTACCTTCAGGCGATCCTTGCCCACGAGGCGCGCGGCGCGGTCGTCGTCGCTGTCGGGCGGTATGGCGTCGCCGAAGAAGAGCCTGCCGCCGGGCGTTTCGAGGAGGCTTGAGCCGTGGCCGAAGTCGACGCTCATCGCGCCCGCGTAGACGCCGCCCAGGGGCGTCAGATAATACTGTGTCGCCTCGCGGCCCGTCGTCGGGATCTGGATGCGGTAGAGCACGCCGTAGTTGCCGACGTTCGTCACGAGGCTGCCGTCCGTCGCGTCGATGCCCGTGCGGAAGACGTCCTGCCGATTGTCGCCGATCGGGATGTAGACGACGCCGTCCTTATCGGGATTGTACGGCTTGCTGCTGATGACGCGGTTCATGCCCTGGAAGGTGCCGCGCAGCCGCTGCTCGTCCTTCGGCAGCACGCGCGCATGGGCGATGAATTTCAGCGGGTCGGCAGTCGTCGGGTACATGATGACGGAGACCTTGACGGGGCCTTCGGCGTGGAAGTCGTAGACGCCGTAGACGAGCTGCCCCGGCTCAAGCACCGTGTGGTTCATCTCAGGCTCAAGGATGCGCTTCGCGCCGCGCTGCACATAGAGCACGTCATCGCGCTTCGTCTGGAAGTAAGCGAGCTGCGTGCCCTTGCCGACTTCGAGGTAGTCGCTGCTCGGACGGCTCGCGCCGCCGCGCGTGACGCGAACGACGACAGAGGCATCGCCCTCGTTTTGCAGCACGACAGCGACCTTCTTGCGTACGCTCGTGTTATTCAGATGATAGTAGAGGACGCGCGCGTCGCCCGTGACGGTGTCCTCGTAGAGGATGCCGTCCTCTGTGACGTATTCGGGGCTGTCAGAAAAGAGCAAGGTGCCGCCCGTGTCCTCCGTCTCAACGCTCCACTCGCGCATGGCGCGCTGCGCCTCGTTGAAGCGCAAAGCGCCGGGGACGCGCGCGCCGAAGTTCAGCCGCACGCTGTACGGTTCCGCCTGTTCAGCGCCTCGCCTCCCTAAGAGGCGCGTACCCTGCGGCTCATGCACGGCACGCCCCTCGTCCGTCGTGACGCGCGTCTCGGAAACACCGTCCGACTTGTGGCGCTCTGCCCCTGCCGGCGTCTCTGCCGCACCGATTCCCGCGAGCGCCGCAAAAAAGCACGCCGCCACCCTTGCCTTCCATCGTTTCATCTGATTGAAAACCCCTTTTTCCTCTATTCCCATAAAAATTCCTCAAAACTTGTACCCTGTACCGATGATGTCGAAAGCCCTCTGCGCCTAGCGCTCCAAGTGCTGATTTATGCCAAAGATGCTGTAAAGCTTCGCCTTCAGCAGGCGCAGGCGAAACTCCGCCATGCCAAAGCGCGGGCGCGGAATGTTGACGCGCTGCAGAAACATCGGGTCGGTCTGGAACGTGTTGAACCCCGCATCGCCCGTGACTGCCGTCAGATAATTGCTGTCGCGCAGAAGCCTGGCGATCTCTTCATTGCAGCTGCCGTTCGGGTAGGAGAAGCTGAACACCGTCTTGATGCCGTTCCACTCCATCAAAAGTTTCGACAGGCGCACCTGATCCTCCTGTTCGGCGCGGGACAGGCCGACGAGCGGCACATGATCCGCCGTGTGGCAGCCGATCTCGATGCCGCGCTCCTGCATGTCGCGAAGCTCGTCCCACGTCAGATAGCCCTTCTTGCCGATGAAGTTCGTGACCATGTAGACTTCGCCCTTCATGCCGCGCTCTTCGAGGAGCGGCAGAGCGACCGTATAGTTGTCCTCGTAGCCGTCGTCAAAGGTGAGGATCAAGGGCTTCTTCGGCAGAGTCCCCTTGCCCTTCGCCGCCTTGGAAAATTCCAGCATCGTGATCGTCTCGTAGCCCTCTGCCTTGAGGTAGTCGAGCTGCGCGGCGAAATCCGCCGACGGCACATAGTAGCGCTCCACCAATGCCCCCTCGGGATCGTCCACGCGGTCGGCGATATGGTGATACTCCAGGACGAGCACGCCCTGCGCCGGATGGAGCCACGCGTAGATGCCGAGGCAAAGGACGACGAGGAGCGCGAGACTCAAAACGTATGTGATCAGACGCTTTGCCATACTAGACTCCTCCTCCCTGCCCGTCTGCAAGCGCGACGAGCTTTCGCAGACGGTGGTTGACACCCGACTTGCCGATGCCCAGAAGCCCGGCAAGCTCCGCGAGCGTCGCCGCCGGATGCGCGAGACGCGCCGCCGCCATCTCCCTGAGCCCCGCCGAGAGGCGCTCGATGACGCCCGCCGCCTTGAGCGCGCGGATCGCCTCGATCTGCCTGCCCGCGGCATCGACGGACTTCTGCACGTTCGCCGTCTCGCAGTTCACGAGGCGATTGACCTGATTCTTGACCTCTTTCAGATTGCGCGTGACCTCGAACGCCTCCGCTGCTTTTTCCGCGCCGAGCAGGGAGAAGAAGTCGATGATGGCGTCGCTCTCCTTCAGATAGACGATGTAGCTTTCCTTGCGGTCGGTGAGACCTGCCGGATAGCCCATCGTGCGCAGAAGCGAGAGCAGAAGCTCGGCGAAGGCGTAGCTCTCCGTCACGAGCTCCATGTGATAGCCTGCCTCGGGGCGGCTGACGCTGCCGCCGCCGAGGAAGGCGCCGCGCAGGTAGGCTCTGCGGCAGCACGCATTCTTGAGGAGCGCGCTGTCGGTGCCCATGTTGAGCGCCGAGCCGTGCATGAGCCCGAGCCGCTCCATGAGGGCGGCGACCTCGCGCGAGGGCAGGACGTGCACGCGGTAGCTGTTGCGCTTCTTCAGACGACGCGAGCGGCTGACCGTGAGCTCCGTCCGCACGCCCGCCGAGCCCTTGAGGAGCATGAGCACCTTGCGCGCGACCGCCGCGTTCTCCGTCGTGAAGGCGAGCCCGACGGCGCGCTTCGCCCCGAGCGTCAGCACGGCGCCCATGCGCAGGAGAGCCGCGAGCTCCGCCGTGCGGCAGCACGCCCTGCGTCCGAGAGGACGCGCGAGATCGTTCTTCACCTCGGTTGAAAACGATGGCTGCGCCATGAGACTCCCCCCCTTCACTTGCCGATGGCAGGATGCAGCTTGTACGCCATTTTCATCACATTCTTCATGAGCTTTTCGGGATCGTGGTGCGCGACGTCGTCCTCGCTCACGAGATCTGCCTTGACGACGCCGATGCCGAGCGCGTTGACCGCGTCCTCGTCGATCGCCACGGGGCGTATGCCCTCCTTTTGCAGAAGTCTGACCGACTCGTGCGGCAGCGGCGTCGCGTTGACGAGCATGTAGTCGATCGCGCCCCTGCCCGCATGGTCGAGGATAGCCCTGGCGTGCATGGCGGCTGTATAGTCGTCCGTCTCACCCGGCTGCGTCAGCACGTTGCAGATGTAGATCTTGAGCGCGTGGCTCTTTCGCAGCGCTTCCGCTACGCCGTCGACGAGGAGGTTCGGCATGATGCTCGTGTAGAGACTGCCGGGGCCTAAGATCACGACATCCGCCTCGCGTATGGCTGCGAGCGCCGATTCCACGGGGCGCACATGCTCGGGATGGAGCTTCACGCGCCGGATGTGCTTGTGCACCTCGGGGATGTGTGACTCGCCCTCGACGAGCGTGCCGTCCTCCATGACGGCGTCGAGCCGCACATGCGCCGTCGAAGCGGGCAATACGCGCCCCTTGACGGCGAGAACCTTCGACGACTGCTTGAGCGCCTCTTCCATATCGCCCGTGACCTCCGCCATGGCGGCGATGAAGAGGTTGCCGAAGCTGTGCCCCTTGAGCTCCGTGCCGTTCTGGAAGCGATACTGGAAGAGCTTTTCCATCAGAGGCTC
>CAMURM010000133.1 GCA_947097535.1 uncultured Selenomonas sp. | reverse complement strand
CGGGCAGCATCTACTCGGCGACGAGCCGCGGCTGCCATCGCCTGATTCAGCAGGGCGCGCGCCTTGTCACCGGCGCCGCCGACGTCGCCGCTGAGTACGAGGGCGCAGAGCCGCAAAGCGGCGAGCTGCAGCCGCAGGAGCTGACGGACGAGGAGGCGGCAGTCTACGCGCTCCTTTCGCGCGAGACGGCACTTTCCCTCGATGAGCTGATCTGCCGCCTGCAGGGCAAGGCGGCAAACGTCGCATTTCTCCTGTTGGGCTTGCGCGTCAAGGGACTCGTCGAGGAAACGCCCATGCGCACGTATATCCGCAGCGCCGCGCGAAAGTGAATTTAATGAAATAAAGTATTTGGAGGAGTGGAGGAGGGGCGATCTTGCCGACAGTGCAGAAAGAGACGCCACAGGAAAAGAATACAGAAGGTACGGGGAGGGCGGCGAAGGTGAAGACTTCTGCCGCAAAGAAGTCCGCTGCGAAGACTGCCACTGCAAAAAAGTCCGCTGTGAAGGCCACTGCGGCGAAGAAGGCAGTTGCGAAGACCGCCACAGCGAAGAAGGCAACCGCGAAGAAAACGGCTGCGAAGACGACGCGGAAGACGGCATCGAAGACCCTGGTCGTCGTCGAGTCGCCGGCGAAGGCGAAGACGATCGAGAAGTATCTCGGCAAGAAGTACATGGTGCGCGCGTCCATGGGACATCTGCGCGATCTGCCCAAGAGCCAGTTTGGCATCGACGTCGAGCACGACTTCGAGCCGAAGTACATCAACATTCGCGGCAAGGGCGATCTGATCAAGGCGCTCAAGAAGGATGCGAAGCACGCCGACAAGGTCTATCTCGCATCTGATCCTGACCGCGAAGGAGAGGCGATCGCCTGGCATCTTGCCTACATCCTCGGGATCGACCCGCAGGAGAACTGCCGCATCGTCTTCAACGAGATCACGAAGCCTGCCATACAGGCGGCGGTAAAGGATCCGTACCCGATCAACATCGACCGTGTGGACGCGCAGCAGGCGCGCCGCATGCTCGACCGCATCGTCGGCTACAAGCTCAGCCCGCTTCTCTGGCGTAAGATCAAGAAGGGGCTTTCCGCCGGCCGCGTGCAGTCGGTCACGGTCAAGCTGATCTGCGACCGCGAGAAGGAAATCCGCGCTTTCATCCCCGAGGAATACTGGACGGTCGGCATGAAGCTCAAGAAGGAGCGCGGCGCGCAGTTTGCCGCCGAGCTCGCGACCGTCGACGGCAAGAAGCTCGCACTTCATTCCAAAGCGGAGACGGAGGCGCTCGTCGAGGATCTGGCGCGTCAGAGCATCATGGTCAAGGAGGTCAAGAAGCGCGAGCGCAAGCGCAATCCCGTCGCGCCGTTTACGACGAGCAGCATGCAGCAGGACGCATCAAGGAAGCTCGGCTTCACGTCGCGCCGCACGATGATGATCGCCCAGCAGCTCTACGAGGGCGTCGAGCTCGGCAGGCGCGGCCCCGTCGGCCTCATCACTTACATGCGCACGGATTCGACACGCCTTTCCGACCTCGCGCTCGCCGAGGTGCGCGACTACGTCGGCACTTCGTTCGGCGCCGATTATCTGCCCGCGAAGCCGAACGTCTACGCGGCGGGCAAGAAGGCGCAGGATGCGCACGAGGCGATCCGCCCGACGAGCGTCGAGAACACGCCCGAGATGATGGAAAAGCACCTCACGCGCGATCAGTTGCGCCTCTACACCCTGATTTGGCAGCGCTTCGTCGCCAGCCAGATGACGCCCGCCGTCTTCGATACGGTCAGCATCAGTGTGGCGGCAGGCGAGCGCTACATCGCGCGCGCCTCGGGCTCGACGCTGAAGTTCCCGGGCTTCCTCGCCGTCTATGCGGACAGCAAGAAGGAAAAGGACGTGCTCCTGCCTGAGCTTGTGGCAGGCGAGGCGCTTTCGCTCGTCAAGCTCCTGCCCGAGCAGCACTTCACGGAGCCGCCGCCGCGCTACAACGAGGCATCGCTCGTCAAGACACTCGAAGAAAAGGACATTGGCCGCCCGAGCACCTACGCGCCGATCATCGAGACGATTCTGGCGCGCGGCTACGTCGTGCGCCAGGACAAGCACTTCCAGCCGACCGACCTGGGCTTCCTCGTCAACGATATGCTCGAAGAATACTTCAAGGACATCGTTGACGTGCAGTTCACGGCGGGGATGGAAAACGAGCTCGACGAGATCGCCGAGGGCAAGGTGGACAAGAACGACCTCCTGCGCAGCTTCTACGGGCCGTTTGAAAAGACGCTCGAAGAGGCGGACGAGGCGATCGGCGAGATCGAGATTCCCGAGGAGGTTTCCGACGTCGTCTGCGAAAAGTGCGGCAGGAACAT
The DNA here is from genome assembly GCA_947097535.1 of uncultured Selenomonas sp. GTDB lineage: Bacteria > Bacillota > Negativicutes > Selenomonadales > Selenomonadaceae > Selenomonas. The sequence continues at coordinate 3,175 of CAMURM010000133.1, read as the reverse complement.
GGTCGTCAAGCAGGGGCGCTACGGCAAGTTCCTTGCGTGCCCGGGCTTCCCCGACTGCCGCAATACGAAGCCGCTTTTGAAAGATACGGGCGTCCCGTGCCCCAAGTGCGGCGGCAAGATCGTCGAGCGCCGCTCAAGGCGCGGGCAGGCGTTCTACGGCTGCGAGAACTACCCCGCGTGCGACTATGTGACGTGGGATCAGCCGCTTACGGAAAAGTGCCCGGAATGCGGCGCCTTCATGCTGCGCCACCGCTATAAGAACGGCAGGATCCTGCCCTATTGCAGCAACGAGGCGTGCAGGACGCGCGTCGACCACCCGATCAACAAGGAGATCGAAAAGAGCCGCGCGCGCCTCGAAGCGAAGAAGGCGAAGGAAGCCGCGGCAGCGAAGGAAGCTGCGGAGGCTAAGGAAGCTGCGGAGGCGACATCGTGAAGAAGGTCATCATCGTCGGCGCGGGACTCGCGGGCAGCGAAGCTGCGTGGCAGGCGGCCGAGAGCGGCGCTCTGGTCAGGCTCTGTGAGATGCGCCCCGCCGCTTCGAGTCCTGCGCACAAGACGGCGGATTTCGCCGAGCTCGTCTGCAGCAATTCCTTGCGTGGCGCGGGGCTCGAAAACGCCGTCGGCGTTCTGAAGGAAGAGATGCGCCGCCTCGATTCGCTCGTCATGGCGGCGGCGGACGCGCGGCGCGTGCCGGCGGGCGGGGCGCTCGCCGTCGACCGCGAGGGCTTCTCGCGCTTTAGCACCGAGAAGCTCACGACGCACCCGCGCGTCGAGATCGTGCGCGAGCGCGTCGAGGCGATCCCGCGCGAGCCGGACGCCGTGACCATCGTGGCATCGGGACCCCTGACGGACGGGGCGCTCGCCGCCCGCCTGCGCGAGGAGCTGGGCGACACCGCCTTTTACTTTTACGACGCGGCGGCGCCCATCGTGACACTCGAATCCATCGACATGGCAAAGGCGTACCGTGCCTCGCGCTACGGCAAGGGCGAGCCCGCCTACATCAACTGCCCAATGACGGAGGAGGAGTACCGCGCCTTCTGGCAGGCGCTGACGACGGCAGAGTGCGCCGAGATGCACAGCTTTGAAAAGCCCGTGTTCTTCGAGGGCTGCATGCCCGTCGAGGTCATGGCTGCGCGCGGCGAGGACACGCTGCTCTTCGGACCCTTGAAGCCCGTCGGGCTCGAAGACCCGAAGACGGGGCGACGCCCCCATGCCGTCGTGCAGCTGCGACAGGACAACGCGGCGGGCACGCTCTACAACATTGTGGGCTTCCAGACGCATCTGAAATGGGGCGAGCAGCGGCGCGTTTTCCGCATGATTCCGGGGCTGGAGAATGCCGAGTTCATGCGCTACGGCGTCATGCACCGCAACACATACATCGATTCGCCGCGCCTTCTCGCGCCGACGTATCAGCTTAAGAAGGAGGCGGGAGTCCTCTTCGCCGGGCAGATGACGGGCGTCGAAGGCTACGTCGAGTCGGCGGCCTCGGGGCTCGTCGCGGGTCTGAACGCCGCGCGGCTTGCCATGGGGCAAGTGCCGCTTGTCTTCCCGCGCGAGACGTGCCACGGCGCGCTCGCCGCCTACATCACGCAGGCGGATTCGCGCCACTTCCAGCCGATGAACATCAACTTCGGCCTGCTGCCGCCCTTGGAAGGGCGCATCCGCGACAAGAAGCGCAAGAAGGAAATGCTCGCCGAGCGCGCGCTTTCGGCGCTCGAAGCTTTTCGCGGCGAGATGGACTAGGAGGATATCTATGGAACATTCATTTCACGCAACGACCATCGTCGCCGTGCGCCAGAAGGGAAAGACGGCGATCGCGGGCGACGGTCAGGTCACGTTCGGGCAGAGCGCCATCATGAAATCGACGGCGCGCAAGGTGCGCCGCCTTTACCACGGCAAGGTCGTAGCGGGCTTCGCTGGCTCGGTCGCTGACGCCTTCACGCTCTTTGAAAAGTTCGAGGCGAAGCTCGAAGAGTTCAACGGCAACCTGATGCGCGCCTCGGTCGAGCTCGCCAAGGAGTGGCGCACGGATCGCGTGCTCCGGAAGCTCGAAGCGCTGCTTCTCGTCGCCGATGCCGAAACTCTCTTGATGATCTCGGGCAGCGGCGAGGTCATCGAGCCGGACGGCGACGTCGCGGCGATCGGCTCGGGCGGCTTCTACGCGCTCGCGGCGGCGCGCGCCCTCGTCAAGCACACGGAGATGGAAGCGGCGGAGATAGCCAAAGAGGCGCTGACGCTTGCCGCCGATATATGCGTCTTTACGAATCACAATATCAAGGTAGAGGAGCTGGATTGATTTGCAGGACAAGGTCGAAATGGAGGAAAATCTCGTGAACGAGCAGACGCCGCGGCAGATCGTGGAGGAGCTCGATCGCTACATCGTCGGACAGAAGGAAGCGAAGCGCGCCGTCGCCATCGCCCTTCGCAACCGCTGGCGCAGCCGCAGGCTCGATGCCGCCATGCAGGACGACGTCATACCGAAGAACATCCTGATGATCGGCTCGACGGGCGTCGGCAAGACGGAGATCGCGCGCCGTCTCGCGAAGCTCGTCAAGGCGCCCTTCATCAAGGTCGAGGCGACGAAGTTCACGGAGGTCGGCTATGTGGGCCGTGACGTCGAGTCCATCGTGCGCGACCTCGCCGAGACAGCCGTGCGCATGGTGCGCCAGGAGCGCATGGAAAAGGTGCGCGAGAGGGCGGCGGAGCTCGCCGAGGAGCGCATCCTCGATGCCTTCGTGCCGCAGCCGAAGAAGTCGCAGAACCCCTTGGGCAAGCTCTTCGGCGGCGGTGACGACGAGGAAAAGAGCGAGGAGGAAGGAAAGGAGCCCAAGTACGCGGCGGGTCGCGAGTGGGTCAGAAAGCGCCTCCTGAAGGGCGAGCTGGAAAAGGAAGTCATCGAGATCGAGATCGAGGACTCGGGCAAGCCGATGGTCGGCATGTTCGCGGGCTCAAGCCTTGAGAGTATGGGCGACAATCTGCAGGACATGATGGCGAACCTCATGCCGAAGAAGCAGAAGAAGCGCAAGGTCTCCGTGGCAGCGGCGCGCAAGCTCTTCCAGCAGGAAGAAGCCGCGAAGCTCGTCGATATGGAGGAGGTCAAGGACGCTGCCATCCGCGCGGCGGAGAAGAGCGGCATCGTCTTCCTCGACGAGATCGACAAGGTCGCCGTCAAGGG
>CAMURM010000132.1 GCA_947097535.1 uncultured Selenomonas sp. | reverse complement strand
GCGACAACCGCCGCACGGCGCTGGCCGTCGGCGCGAAGCTCGGCCTTTCTGCCATCGTCGCCGACGTCCTGCCCGACGGCAAGGAAGAGGTCGTGCGCCGCCTGCAGGAGAGCGGCAGGACGATCATGGTGGGCGACGGCATCAACGACGCGCCCGCCCTGACGCGCGCCGACGTCGGCATCGCCATCGGTGCGGGCGCCGACGTCGCCATGGATGCCGCCGACGTCGTTCTCATGAAGTCGTCGCTCAAGGATGTTGCGGCTGCCATCCGCCTTTCGCGCCAGGTCATCCGCAACATCAAGGAGAATCTCTTCTGGGCGTTTTTCTACAACGTCATCGGCATACCGCTCGCGGCGGGGCTTTGGCTGCCTGTATTCGGCATCGTCCTCAGCCCGATGTTCGGCGCGGCGGCGATGAGCCTGTCGAGCTTCTGTGTCGTGATGAATGCCCTGCGGCTGAATCTTTTCGATGTTTATGACGATACAAAAGACAGGAGAAGTGTTGTCCGCGAGCTGCCTGCCTTCCTTTTGACAGCAGAAGTGAAGGAAATGAAGAACGCTGAAGAAGTCGAGGAGAAGAAAGAGCAGGCGGCAGGCGATAAGAAAATGGAGGAAAGTACAATGACAAAGACAATTTCCATCAACGGTATGATGTGCGGTCACTGCGTCGCCCATGTGACGAAGGCTTTGGAAGGCATGAACGGCGTGGAGAAGGCGGACGTCAGTCTGGAGAACAACAACGCCGTCGTCACCTTGAGCGCCGACGTTTCTGACAAGGCGCTGACGGCGGCCATCGTCGATGCAGGCTACGAGGTCGTCGGCATCAGCTGATCGATTTTCGCGCATGAGCGCCTCCGCTGACGAGTGGAGGCGCCTTTGTTTTTCTGTTACTTTGTTCCCTGACGTGACAAAATCCTGTAGCAAATTGACAGCAATGATTATAGTATTATTAAAATGGTTTTACCTGTCATGTATGACAGGATGTGCTGCAGTATATTCATGATATAATTTATTTGTAAGAGATTATGTTATGGGTAGACATTAGGAGGTCTTTATGAAAAGCAAGCTTCGAAAACTCATCGGCGGCGCTTTCCTGGCAGCGGGGATCGGCTGCTTGCCTCTGACCGCGTGGGCGGACGCCGTCATCCTGCACACGAACGATATACACTGCGGCGTCGCGCAGAACATCCATATCGCGGCGGTCGCGCAGTACAAGCATGACCTGCAGAAGGAAAATCCCGAGGTCATCCTCGTCGACGCAGGCGATGCTCTGCAGGGGGAGCCGCTCGGCGCCCTCTCGCGCGGTGCAGCGCTCATCCGCATCATGAACAGCGCGGACTATGACTTTGCCGTCCCCGGCAACCATGAGTATGATTTTGGCATGGAGCGCTTCCTTGAGCTCGCACCGCAGCTTGACTGCGGCTACTACAGCTGCAATTTCATTGACAAGAGAACGAATGAGCCTGTGTTCAAGACGCATAAAATCGTCACGCTCGACGGCAAGCGGATTGCGCTCATCGGTGTGACGACGCCGGAGACGCTCATTTCGTCGTCACCGAAGGAGTTTCAGGATGAAAACGGAAAATTCATCTATGGCTTCCTTGAAGATGAAGACGGCTCGAAACTCTATGCGGGGATTCAAAAGACCGTCGATGCAGCCCGCGCGGCAGGCGCCGAGTACGTCGTTCTCGTCGCTCATCTGGGCACGACGGGCGCCGTTCCCGTCTGGTCGAGCGGCGCTGTAGCGGCGCATACGAACGGCATCGACGTCATCATCGACGGCCATTCGCATGAGCAGTACACGCGCATCGACAGGAACAAGGACGGCAAGGACGTCCTCGTCGAGCAGACCGGCACGAAGCTCGCGAGCGTCGGCAAGATCACCATCCGCGATGACGGCACGATCACGGGCGAGCTCATCAAGGGTCTGACGGCGGTGGATGAGGATGTGAAGAGGCTCGTCGATGAAGATCTCGCGCAGGTGGATGCGCAGCTCTCGAAGCCTGTCGGCACGGCGACGGTCGATTTTGGAACCGACGCCGACGATGTGTACCGCGTGCGCAGCAGCGAGACGAATCTCGGCGACTTTGTTGCGGATGCTTTCCGCGCCTCGGTGCATGCCGATGTGGCGCTTGTCAATGGCGGCGGTTTTCGCGAGCCGATTTCTGTCGGTGCGGTGACGTATAAGACGCTCGCGGCGCTGTTCCCCTTTACGAACAACCTCGTCGTGCGCAGCGTCACGGGGCAGCAGCTCCTCGATGCGCTCGAACTTGGCGCTGCGAAATATCCGGAGGAATCCGGCGGTTTCTTCCAGGTGTCGGGCGTCACCTACACCATTGATGCGCGTGTGCCGTCTTCCGTGGTCAAGGATGAGCATGGCGGTTTCGTGCGCGTCGACGGCGCTTACCGCGTCAAGGACGTCATGGTCGGCGGCGTACCGCTCGACACGAGCGAGGACTACACGGTCGTCAGCAATTCCTACATCATGCGAAACGGCGGCAACGGCATGACGATGTTCGACGGTGCGCCGCTGCTGCGCGACACATCGTTCTCCGATCTTGATGCCATTGCCTCTTACATCGAGGAGCAGGGCGGCGTCGTCGGCGAGGGCTATGAAAACCCTGCCGGTGCAGGACGCATCACGATCATCGAGCCGTGAGTCAGCAGCCATAGAGCCGTGAATACGGGACTGCCGCACGAAATGTGCGGCAGTTTTTTCGTGCAGATCGATATGCTCCTTGACTTGACCTCGTGCTCTTTCATGGTAGAATAGAGGGCAAGGCAAAAATCAAGGAAATGGGGCTTTAATGTGAAAAAGATTATTTTGACGGGCGACCGTCCGACGGGGCGGCTTCATCTCGGGCATTACGTCGGCTCTCTCAAGCGCCGCGTCGAGCTGCAGAACTCGGGTGAGTACGATGAAATCTACATCATGATTGCCGATGCGCAGGCGTTGACCGACAATATGGAAAATCCTGAGAAGATTCGCCAGAATATCATCGAGGTCGCGCTCGATTATCTGTCGTGCGGACTCGATCCGGCAAAGACCGTGATGTTCGTGCAGTCGGAGGTGCCGCAGCTCTTTGAGATGACCGCCTACTATATGAACCTCGTGACTGTTTCGCGCCTGCAGCGCAATCCGACAGTCAAGGCGGAGATCCAGATGCGCAACTTCGAGACGAGCATACCCGTGGGTTTCTTCACCTATCCGATCAGTCAGGCAGCGGACATCACGGCATTTCAGGCGACGACCGTCCCCGTCGGTGAGGATCAGGAGCCGATGCTTGAGCAGACGCGTGAGATCGTGCGCAAGTTCAACGAAGTCTACGGTGAGGTGCTCGTCGAGCCGCAGAGCCTGCTTGCTTCGCAGAAGGCGGCGATGCGCCTGCCGGGTACGGACGGCAAGGCGAAGATGTCGAAGTCGCTCGGCAATGGCATCTACATTTCCGATGCGGCGGCGGAGGTGAAGAAGAAGGTCATGTCGATGTATACCGACCCCGACCACATCCGCGTCGAAGATCCCGGCAAGATTGAGGGCAATACGGTGTTCACCTATCTCGACGTATTTTCGCGCCCCGAGCATTTCGAGAAATTCCTGCCCGAATACGAGGATCTCGCTGCGCTGAAGGCGCATTACAGCCGCGGTGGTCTCGGCGACGTCAAGGTCAAGAAGTTCCTCATCGCTGTCCTGGAGGATGAGCTTGCGCCGATTCGAGCGCGCCGCAAGGAGCTTGAAAAGGACATCCGCGCCGTCTACCGCGTCCTCGCTGAAGGCAGCGAAAAAGCGCGCCAAAAAGCCGCCTCCACGCTGCAGGCGATGAAGGCGGCGATGAAGATCAATTATTTCCAGGACGAAGAGCTCATTGCCGCGCAGGTAAAGCGCTTCACGAGCGAGGCATAAGGGGCGGGGAAAATCCTGCCGCGCCTGCCAGCGTTTGACAGCCTTCGGGCATCATGTTAAAATATAAACTACACGCACAAACGTCCACTTCGTGGACATTGTGCGCCGCCCTTACAGAAACCTAGCCAATCGGTCTGCACCCTTCGGGCTTGACCTCTTGGGGGTTCATAGTAAACTACACGCACAAACGTCCACTTTGTGGACATTGTGCGCCGCCCTTACAGAAACCTAGCCAATCAGTCTGCGCCCTTCGGGCTTGACTTCTTGGGGTTTCATGGTAAAAATGCTGCAATGCGGACGTGGCGGAACTGGCAGACGCGCTGGACTTAGGATCCAGTGCCGCAAGGCGTGGAGGTTCGAACCCTCTCGTCCGCACCAAAGAGCGATGAAGCACCGGCCGACGCCGGTGCAGCGATATGGCTGCAGAAAAGCCCGCGAAGGAACATCAACATTCCTTCGCGGGCTTTCGCTTTTCAGCACGAGCTCTTCCCGAGACGTGGATGTATGGCGGGGCGCAGGCTGCGGATTCGGATGAGGCGAAGTGCTTCCTTGAGGTCGACGTCGTCTCTTGCATCTGCCGCTTCGTAGACGCATATTGGCTCTTTGACGCCGAGCTCGCTCGCGGGCATGTAGACGTATTCCGCGTTTTCGGCGTCGCCGAAGATGACGCCGCTCTTGAGCTCGGATTCGACGAGTGATGCCATGATTGCCTCCGATTCGTTGATGTTAGAACATATTCTTTCGCCACAGGACGTAGGATGATGCGCCCGCGATGACGGCGGCGAGGATGGCGATGGAGAGGAATGCCGTCGAGTCGTCCGCTAAGGGGACGGGGACGTTCATGCCGAAGAAGCTCGATATGACCGTCGGTATGGCGAGGATGATCGTCATGGCGGCGAGGAATTTCATCACGAGGTTCTGGTTGTTGGAAATGATGGAAGAGAAGGTGTCCGCCATGCGCGCGAGGATCTTGCTGTAGAGCTCGACCATCTCGCGCGCCTGCTTGTTCTCGATGATGACGTCTTCGAGAAGGTCTTCATCTTCTTCGTAAATCTTGATGATGGGTGTCAGCGCCTGGTTGGAGCGCAGGCGCAGCAGTTTGTCGAGCACGGCGCCGTTGGAGCGCAGTGCCGCGCTGAAGTAGGTCAGACCCTTCTGCAGTTCCAGGAGGCGCAGGATGTCGCTGTTTTCCATGGAGCGGCGCAGGTTGAGCTCGATCTCGTCCGAATGCTTGCTGATCTGCCTGAGGTAGCGCAGGTAGAAGGTCGCCGACTTGTAGAGGATCTGGAAGAGGAAACGCGTCTTTTTGAAGGTGCGGAAGAGTTTCGCCGTGTTCTCGTTGAACTCGGAGAGAACGGGCGTGTCCTCCAGGCAGACGGTGATGAAGTAGTCATCGGTCAGGATGATGGCGAGCGGCAGCGTGTCGTAGCTGTCCTGGCCGCGCATGACGGGGACGTTGGTCAGAACCATGACGGAGTTGTCCTCGATGTCCGTATGGGAACGCTCCTCATCGTCCAGGGCGGAGCGCAGGAAGTCCGGCTCGACTTCCGTGAGGTTGCTGACGACCTTGAGCTCGTAAGGCGTGGGGTCGATGATGTTGATCCATGCGCCCTTTTCGAGCGTCTTGA
>CAMURM010000131.1 GCA_947097535.1 uncultured Selenomonas sp. | reverse complement strand
TGAAGGTCTGGATCAGCACCGTCGTCTTCCTCTCGCTCCTCATCATGCAGATCTCCCATCGCCACATCCCCGAGTCGCGCCGCAACACGATCCTCACGGGGGTATGCTCGGGCTTTTCCTCCATGACGACGGGCATGGCGGGGCCGCCGTTCCTCATCTACCTCGCCTATACGAAGATGAGCGCCGAAACCTTCCGCGCCACCTGCTTCGTCTTCTTCCTGTGCTGCAACTCGGCGTCGCTGATCGGCTACCTCATCGGCGGCCACTCGCTCGCCCCCGCCTTCCACGAGTTCCTCTACCTGCTGCCCGCCCTCGCCATCGGACTCACCCTCGGCCATGCACTCGCGCGCTTCATCCCCACGAGCTTCCTGCGCCGCCTGATCTTCTTCACCCTCTACGCCACCTGTCTCTACACGATCTGGAGCGTCGTCGGCAAAGCGTGAACTCCAAACAATAAGAGCCGAGTCAACGACTCGGCTCTTATTGTTTGAACCTCTTAAAGCTCTGCTTTCCAAAGACCGTGCAGGTTGCAGTACTCGTAGACCGCTACCGGCTCGTCGCCCTCGGCGAGGTAGAACACCGCCTCCGGCTTGTCCTCGGCCGTCAGATGACAGATCTGCCCGCCCTTCTTCGTCTCCAGATGGATCCAGGAAATCAGATGCTCCGGCGTCATCGGGTGTGCGACCGAGCCGACCACGACCGTGACCTTGCGCGCCGCCTTGTCATACGTTGCCACCGGTACATGCTTCTCCTGCGCTGCATCCGTCGTATTCGCCCTGAGCTCCTTGAGCTCTTCGCCACAGCACGACAGCTTGCCGCCGCCGTCATGAATCAGACCGACGATATCTCCCGACTCTTTGCAAATGAAAAAACGCTTTGCCATGATATTTCCTCCTTCAAAATAGAAAATCCTAGTTATATTGTAGCATATCCTACTTCTCACGGCTATGTTTTTCTGATAAAACAGGAATTTTTAAGGAACGGCTGATGTGCAAGTCCGGGCGACTTCATTTCCTAAAAAAAGCGGAGCCGCCGCTGAAGAAGTGCTTCAACGGCGGCTCCGAGACTCATGTCCCTGTGCCTGCGAGGCGTTCTCCACCTCAGTGGATCTCGATCTGCTTGCGCGCCGACTCGGCCGCCGCCTTCGGCAGCTTCACCTGCAGCACGCCATCCTTAAACTCCGCATGGATGCCCGCCTCATCGATGCCGTCGATGTAGAAGGAGCGGCTGACCTCGCCCGTATGGCGCTCGCGACGGATATAGCTGCCCTTCTCATCCTTCTCGTCCTTCGACTCATCGTGCGAAGCGGTGATGGTAAGATAGCCGTTCTCATAACGGAGGGCTATGTCCTCCTTCGCCACTCCCGGCAGATCGGCGGTCAATTCGTAGTGGTCAGCCACATCCTTGACATCCACCTTGAATGGGGCAGCACCCCAATTCGCGGCAGGAAAACCGTCGCGAAAGAAGGAATCGCGCATGACGTCGAGAAGAGAGAACGGATTCGCACTGCTGCGCTCTGAGAGATCGCGGCGTCCGGTAAAAGGTACCAATCCAAACATGATGATCAACTCCTTGGAATCTGCTGTGGCGGTGCGGCACTTGCTCCTTGCGCCGCCGCTCATCGTTGTTCATGGGGAAGGCGGTTTTCTCTCACCTTCTGACTCTTATTATACACATAAAAGTCAAAAAGTCAATAGGTCAAAAAGAAAAGGGAGAGACTCTTATCGAGCCTCTCCTTTTGGTGGAGCTATGAGCGACCTTCGTTGTGTCGCCGCTTACGCTTCGTCCTGCGGCTTCGCGTTCCAGACGAGGAGCGCGAGGAGCGTCGAGAGGAGCGCTGCGCCGACCCAGAATTCCGTTGCGTAGCCGAAGTCGTAGATCTTCTCACCGCCGACCGTCGTGATCGTCATGAGCTTGCCCGTGACGAACTCCTGAATCGCCGCGCCCGCGTACGACAGGAGACCGATCATGCCCATCGCCGCGCCCGTGACGCGCTTCGGCACGATGTCAACCGCCATGAGTCCGCCCATGTAGCAGACGAGCGCGCCCATCGTGAAGCCGTAGAAGGTCATGCAAAAGAGGTCCGTGTAGAAGGACTGCGGCGCCCAGACGAAGCCCGCGATCGATGCCGTGTAGAGAAGGCCGTAGATGAGCGCCGGCATGTTGCGCTTCGAGTGGAAGAAGCGGTCGGAGATCCAGCCGCAGAGAAGTGCGCCGAAGATGCCCGCGACCTGCATGTACGCCATGACGCCCGCCGCGCCCATGATGTCGTATCCCTTGTGGCTCGTCAGGTAGACGACGCCCCAACTCTCGACGGCGTAGCGCGCGATGTAGACGCACAGCGACGACAGACCGAGGATCCAGACGGCAGGGTTCTTGACGACGGCGTTCCACTGCATGGAGCCGACGGAGCGCGTCTTTTCTTCATTGACCTGCTCCTGCGTCTTCTCGCCGTAGTAGACGGCGCCGTTCGGCAGGCCGCGCGTCTCGGGACGGTCGCTCATGCCGAGGTAGATGAAGATCGTGCCGATGAGCGAGATGACGCCCGCTGCGATGAAGCCCATCGACCAGCTGTAGGCGCTGACGATCGCTGCGATCGCGAAGTAGGCGAACGACGAGCCGAGGTTATGGCTCGTGAACCAAACGCCGTAGAGCGTGCCGCGCATGCGGTTGCTGAACCATTGGTTCAACGAGACAATGGACGGCCCCGCACCGTAAGACTGGAACCAGCCGTTGATGCCCCAGAGGATGGCGAGCGGTACGAACGAGTTCACAAGCCCCATCGCCGCCATCGTCACGGACGACATGAAGAGACCGAAAGCGAAGAACCGCTTGTTGTTCATGCGATCAGCGAGGAAGCTGTTCGTGAACTTGCCGAGCCCGTACGTCACGAAGAAGACGGAGCCGATGATACCGACCTGCGTGGGATCGACGACGCCAGACGCCAGGAGCGGCTTCTTGATGACGGAGTAGCTCTGACGGATGATGTAGTAGAAGGCATAGCCGATCGTGATGGAAGCAAAGACGCGCCAGCGCAGGCTGTTGAAGATACTCTTGACCTTCGCCTCGTCCTGTATGGGTGCAGCGTCCGCTCCCGTGAGGAAAAGTTTGTTGATAAAACCGAGCATACGAGATTCTCCTTTCCGAAGGAACCACTGATAAATTCAACGCTTCCTAAAATCGAAATACTCTTGCTTATTATTATTCCATAAGAGGTGTAGGAAAAGTAGCAGAAAAAATCTGATTTTTTGTAGGAATTTTGCTGACAAGCGCTCGCCTAGCGGCGCAGCTTCCTTTTTCGCTGCCGATTGGCTGGGTTTCTGTAAGGGCGGCGCACAATGTCCACAAAGTGGACGTTTGTGCGTGTAGCTTACACTAAGGCCTGCAGCAAAAAGCCGACCGCGGTTTTCCCGTGGTCGGCTTTGACTATCGACTCTTTACTTGAGCAGCACGCTCGCGTTTTCAAGGACGGCGTTTCCTGCCTGGCAGGCGGGGCAGAAGCAGATCTTGTTGCCGGCGGCCTTGAAAGCCTCCGCTTTCTTGACGAGATTCGCCGCTTCTTCTGCGCCGAAGATGCCCTTTGCCTCGTCGGTCTTGAAGAAGGCGAGGGAGGAGTCGATGCTCGAGACATCGTCCTTGAGGGCGGCGATGAGCTCTTCGGAGAGCTTCCTTTCCTTGTCCGTGCCGACGGCGGCAAGCCAGTCTTCGCCGAGCTTCTTCAGGCCTTCGTAGCAGCTCGGTGCGCTGACGATCTCCTTGACCTTTTCGATGATTGCCTGCTTATCCATGCACAACATCCTTTCTGCATTAAATGTAACAGTATCTATTACGCATTATAAAGGAAAGCGTGAGAAATTGCAAGATATTATTGACAAGGCGGCGAAAAATTGCGTACTATAAATATACATTACGGTAAAATCGCCGTTGCTGCGGCGTTTTCGGATATGGAAAGGGCGGTTTTGCGATGAAGCATCTTCTCGTCGTCGGTCAGGGACCGGCGGGTATTTCGGCGGCCATTTATGCGAAGCGCGGCGGCGCGGCGGTCACGGTCGTCGCAAACGGCGTCGGTGCGCTCGAAAAGGCGGAGCGGATCGAAAACTACTATGGCTTTGGTGAGCCGCTGACGGGCAAGGAGCTCGCGGCGCAGGGCGTCGAGGGAGCGAAGCGCCTCGGCGTCGAGTTCATCCATGGCGAGCTCGTCGGCTTGCGCTTCAAAGATACGCTCGACGGCTTCATCGCCGAGCTGCCGACCATGACGCTCGAAGCCGAGGCTGTCGTGCTCGCCATGGGCACCTCGCGCCTCGCGCCGCCCCTGCCGGGGCTGCGGGAGCTTGAGGGACACGGCGTCAGCTACTGCGCGATCTGTGACGCCTTCTTCTATCGCGGCAAGGAGGTCGCCGTGCTCGGTGCGGGCGACTACGCGCTCGCGGAAGCGGCGGCGCTCCTGCCGCACGCGGCGAAGGTGCATTTGCTGACGAACGGCGAGACCCCGCCTGCACATCTGCCGCCGGAGCTTTCCGTGCATACGGAAAAACTCGCCGCCATCCGCGGCGAAGGCAGTGTCGAAGGCGTGGACTTCGCGGGCGGCGAAGCGCTTGCCGTCAGTGGCGTCTTCGTCGCCATCGGCACGGCGGGCAGCACGGCGATCGCTAAGAAGCTCGGCATCCTGCTCGATGGCGCCTACTTGAAGGTGGACGAGAAGATGGCGACGAACGTGCCCGGCGTCTTCGCTGCGGGCGATGCGACAGGCGGGCTTCTGCAGGTGGCAAAGACCGTGCACGAGGGCGCCGTCGCCGGGCTTTCGGCGCTGCGCTTCCTGCGCGCCGGGAAAAATTGATATGGGAAAGGCGACGAGAGCCGCTTTCCCTTCTATTTGTTAGGGGTGTCAAAGGTGTTTGATTTTTTGAAGAGCAAGAAGAGCGAGGCGGAACGATCCTCTCTGCGCGATCGCGTGGACGCGAAGCCTCTGCCGCAGATCAAGACGGCTGCCGCTGTGGACGCGGTGGGAAAGGCGGCGAGCGGCGCCCTGCAAGGCGCTGACGTCGCCGTCCTCTACCTGCACGAGAGGGAGATCACGAAAGAAGCCCTCGCGCCGATTCGCGCTCTGCCCGACGGTGCCGCGCTCGTCCTCGGCTTCGTGTCGCCCGATCTCGATCTGGCGCACGTCGGCGCCGCCGTGCACGCGGCGCTCGGCACGGACGTGCGCGTCGTGCTCATGACGGACGCGGGCGAGCTCTGCCGTCCGGCGGGCAGCATGACGCTTTACCAGGAGGCGCCCGATGGGCGCGCGCGCGTGCTCCTGCAGGGCTATTCACGCCGCCTGATCGAGGACGTCTTCACGATGAGCGTGCCGCTTCACGCGGAGGATTTGAAGGCGGATCGCATCGACATGAGCCTCGACGAGCGCCTGCAGGCGATCAAGCGCGAGCTGGAGAAGCATGAGCCGCCGTTTCGCATCAGCCTCTACCATACCTTCGCGCTCATCTACATCGATGGGCTTTCGCGCTCGGAGACCTTTCTCATGCAGGCGCTCTACG
>CAMURM010000130.1 GCA_947097535.1 uncultured Selenomonas sp. | reverse complement strand
TGAAGCCCATCACGTTGCAGAACCGCGCTCTGCGCCATGTGTTGTTCGTCGACTTCGACAACGGTGTGACAAAGGGTGGTCTTTGTCAATACTATGGCATCAAGGATATTCGTGTGGAAAGATAGCATTGTGCGCCGCCCTTATCAGGGGGGGCGAGGCAGAAGAGCAGGAGAAACCGCTTGCTGTTTTGCACCGTATGTGGTATTCTGATATTACCAATGAGGAAAGGAGATGTTTTGTATGAAGAAGATGCTTTGTGCCGCTCTCTTTGCGATGCTCGCGGTAAGTGCAATTCCTGTTTTTGCGGCGTCGTCTGCGGACGAGGCGACGGGCGTACAGCGCTATAATTGCTGCGGCGGCTACTACGGTGACAGCAATCGGCGCGGTTACTGCGGCAGGTACTACAGCGACGACGATCGGCGCGGCGCTTATTGCTACGAGAACGGCTACTGTTACGAGGACGACTATAGCGACGATGATGTCTACTGCGACGAGAACGGCTACTGCACCTACAGACGCAGGTAAGTAGAGTGAAGAGCAGAGCCTGTCAAGTCCACAGGGCAGAAAAATCCCCCTCACTCCTTTGAGAGCGAGGGGAATTTTTTATCGCTTCATCTGTCCGAGGTAGTGCACTGCGAACTGCTGCGCCGTGCGGCCGCTGCGTCCCGAGTGCTCAAGCTCCCAGCGGTGCGCGAGGATGCGAAGTTCCTCGGGTGCGAGGCGGACGCCCTCCTTTTCAAGGTAGTGGGCGATGATCGCCAGGTACTGCTCCTGGTCGGGCGCGAGGAAGGTGATGACGAGCCCGAAGCGGTCGGAAAGCGAGATCGTCTCGTTCATGCTGTCCTGCCGGTATAGCTCGTCCTGCGCCTGATCGCGGTCGCGCCACCTTTCCTTGATGAGGTGGCGGCGGTTGGAGGTCGCGCAGATGAGCACGTTTTCGGGGCGCGCTTCGACGCCGCCCTCGATGGCGGATTTCAGATACTTATATTCCGTCTCGAACTCCTCGAACGAGAGGTCGTCAAAAAAGAGGAGGAAGTGCTTGGACGGAAACTTCCGAAGCGCCGCGAGGATGCGCGGCAGTTCGCCGAGCTGCGATTTCGTGAGCTGCACGAGCCGCAGTCCCTGCCCGTAGTATTCGCGGGCGAGCGCCTTGACGGAGGAGGACTTTCCCGTGCCGCGCGCACCGATCAGGAGGACGTTGTTGGCGGGAAGCCCCTTGAGGAAGGCTTCCGTGTTGTCCGTAAGCTGCTTCTTCTGGCGCTCGTAGCCGACGATATCGGCGAGGGAGAGCGCCTCGAAGTGTTCGATGCCTCGGAGTGCGTGCTCTTTTTCGTTCCAGCAGAAAGCCGGACAGGTCGAGAGCTCGCCGTAGCCGTAGCGCTGATAAAAGTCGAGGAAGGCACGGGCGGCTGCCTCCGGCGAAGATGCCTTTTCGATGCGCTCTTCGAGGAAGCTGCGCGCCTCCGTCGCTTGCCTTGCCGTCGGCTCGTAGTCGTCGAGGAGGTCGAGTGGCAGCATCGTGCTCGGCGGCTCGTGGAAGATGTCCGCGAGGATTTCCATATCGCGCACGAAGGCACGCTCCAGGCTCCTGCCGACATGGCCGCGCGCCTCCTCGACGGTGCGCGCGAAGGTGTTCTCCGTATGGGAGAGTACATGGAGAAAGCAGGCGCGCAGGATATTGCCGGAAAGCCCCAGAGTTTCTGCCTTTTCGATGAGCCCTGCCGCAAAGCTGTAGGCGAAGGAGACGTCTTCGGGATTTTCCAGGAAGCGCAGGAAGTCCTTGATGAGCGCGTCCTCTAAGATGGGGCGGCAGATGCAGAGCTCCTGCAGGCGCGGTTTGAGCATAGCTTTCGCCTCCCGTCAGAATTTCAGCTTTTCCCTGAGGCGCTCGACGGCGCGCTTCGTGTTCTCGCGCTCGCCGAACGCCGTGAGGCGGAAGTAGCCTTCGCCGCACGGACCGAAGCCCGCGCCCGGCGTGCCGACGATGTTTGCGTCCGCCAGCAGCCTGTCGAAAAAGTCCCACGAGGAGAGTCCGTGCGGCACCTTGAGCCAGATGTAGGGCGCGTTCACGCCGCCGTATGCCGTGATGCCGATCGCTTCGATCCCCTCGCGGATGAGGCGCGCATTTTCGAGGTAGTAGGCGATGGTCGCCGCCGTTTCCTTCTTGCCTGCGGGCGTGAAGATGGCTTCGGCGCCGCGCTGTATGATGTAGGAGGTGCCGTTGTACTTCGTCGTGTGGCGGCGGTTCCACAGCGGGTTGAGGCTCTTCTTCGTGCCGTCGGCGCTCTTTCCCTGCACGCTCTTGGGCAGCACGATGTAGCCGCAGCGCGTGCCCGTGAAGCCCGCTGTCTTCGAGAAGGAGCGGAATTCGATGGCGACGTCCTTCGCGCCCTCGATCTCGAAGATGGAGCGCGGCAGCCCTTCCTCCGTGATGAAGGCTTGATAGGCGGCGTCGAAGAGGATGACGGACTCGTTCTCGCGCGCGTAGGCGACCCACTTTGCGAGGGCTTCGCGCGTCATCGCCACGCCCGTCGGGTTGTTCGGCGAGCAGAGGTAGATGATGTCGACGTGCTCTGTCGGCAGCTCGGGCGAAAAGCCGTTTTCCGCCGTGCAGGGCAGGTAGACGACGCCTTCGAAGTGGCCGTTTTCCTGCAGGGCTCCCGTGCGTCCCGCCATGACGTTCGTATCGAGGTAGACGGGGTAGACGGGGTCGGTGATGGCGATCTTCGCCTTTTCGCTGAAGATTTCCTGGATGTTGCCGCAGTCGCTCTTGGCGCCGTCGGAGATGAAGACTTCGTCGGGCTCGATGCCGAGGCCGTGGAAGTTGTTTTCGATGATTTTTTCGATGAGGAAGCCGTAGCCCTGCTCGGGGCCGTAGCCGCGGAACGTCGAAGCCTGCGCCATCTCGTCGACCGCCTTGTGCATGGCGGCGATGGAGGCGGGCGCGAGCGGCTGCGTCACGTCGCCGATGCCGAGCGAGATGACGTCGGCTGCGGGGTGCTTTTCCTTATATTCTGCGACGCGGTGCGCGATTTCGCGGAAGAGATAGCTGCCGGGGAGCTTCAGATAGTTTTCGTTGATGTAAGCCATGGTGATTCCTCCTGAGATGCTTTTGCAAGGTGGGCGGGTATGTCTCGGCGCGCCTCTTTTACGGCTATCATTGTAGCACATTTTCCGCAGATTCCCATAGGATTTTTTCGCAACAAAAACGACCGCCCTAAGGAGAGCGGTCGTCCATGATATGCTATTTTTCTTTTTTCAGCGTGTTCTGGCAGAAGTCGATGAACGCCTGCGCCGCCTTGGAGACGTAGCGATCTTTCTTCCACGCGAGCCCGACGTCGACGAAGACGGGCTTGTCGAAGGGAAGTGTGACGATGCCGGGCGTCTCCTCGACGATGAAGTCGAGCAAAAAGGCGATGCCGGCGCCGCTCGCGATGAGCCCCTTGATCGTCTCGATCTGGTTCGATTCGAGGACGATGTCGGGGGCGATGCTCTCCTGCTTGAAGGTATCGAGCATGAGCTTTCTGAGGAAGGAGCCATCCTTGAGCATGATGAGGCTCACATCCTCGATGTCGTGCAGGGAGATCGACTTCTTCTTGGCGAGAGGATGCTGGAGCGGCAGGCAGGCGACGATCTGACTCTTCGCCATGGGCAGGGTCTGCAGGCTCGCCGCCGCATTCGACAGGATGACGATGCCGAAGTCGAGCTCGTCGCGCTCGAGCTGCTCGCGTATGCGCATCGAGCCTTCCTCATAGAGGTAGACGTCGAGGTGCGAATACTTGCGCTGGAAGCTCGAAAAGATCTTGGGGAAGAGATAGGCGCCGATCATCGACGGGATGCCGATCTTGATCGTGCCTTTTTGCAGCTGCTTGTAGTCGTTGACTTCAAGCACGGCGTCCTGGATGTTGCGCAGGGCGAGCTCGATGCGGGTCAGAAATACAGCGCCCTCGGGCGTCAGTGACAGCTGCTTCTGGCTGCGGTCGAAGAGCTGTATGCCGAGCTCCGCTTCGAGCTTCTTGATCGCGACGGTGATGTTCGGCTGCGAGACGCGAAGTCTTTCGGCAGCGCGCGTGATGTTTTTCAAGCGGCTTGCCATTTGAAAATATTCGAGCTGTCTTAGTTCCATACTTGATCGCCATCCATTCCCTATCGTCCATAAAGGTGAATTATTTTTATTGATTATATCATACTTCAAAATCATCTATGATACAATAAGGAAAATTTATTTTTCGTGATTAAAATCCAAATGTATTTATTTAAAATGTTTCTTTACAGCGGCTCTTATCTGGTGTAGACTGTAAGGGATGGTATTGTTGCCATAAGGACGGAAGTTCAAGGAAAAATAGTGGCAAAGTCCTCAGGAGGATAATGAATTTTTTTTGAGTTTGTTTCGATATATGGTAGATAACGGACTGTAATCTGAGCTTTCGTCATGAAGCCCCGACGGTGATGACCGAACAATGGGTCGAGCGGGACTTTGTGCGAGATGAAGGGCATCCGGGATGCCCGAGCGGCTGACGAAGTCGGCTGCAGGCAAGGATGAAGACGCCGTAAAAACATCTGCATCATTTGCGGAGGCTGGATGCAAGTGGGCAGGCGGCGTTGCAGGAGGCATCTTACGCCTCTGGCATTAGGGAAGAGGGGGATTTTTTTGGAAAAATCAACGCTAATCGGTCTGATCTCAGGAATCGTCGCCATCTTCGGCGGTATGATCTTGAAGGGAGCGCCAATCAGTTCCTTGAACAACCCGGCGGCGTTCATGATCATCATTCTGGGTACGGTGGCCTGTCTGTTCACGGCTTTCCGCATGGACGAAATGAAGACTCTGCCGCGCCTGATCAAGATGACGTTCCAGGCGCCGCCTTCGCATCAGAAGGGTGAGCTTCTGCAGCTCTTTATCGAGCTTTCGCAGATTGCGCGTCGTGAAGGCATCTTGGCGCTGGAAAGCCGCGTCGAGGACATTTCTGACCCGTTCTTCAAGACGGGGCTGAGCATGGTCATCGACGGCATGGATCCGGACTTCGTCAGCGACGTGCTCGACGCTGAGATTTCCGTCATGCAGGAACGCCACTCGCTCGGTCGTCTAATGCTCATGCAGGCGGGCACCTACGCGCCTACGCTCGGTGTTCTCGGTGCCGTTATCGGTCTGATCGCGGCTCTGAGTAACCTGTCGGACGTCAACGTCGTCGGTCACGCCATCGCGGCTGCTTTCGTTGCGACGATTCTCGGTATCTACACGGCGTACGTTCTGTGGCTTCCGTGGGCGAACAAGCTCAAGATCATGTCGGATTCTGAGATCGGTCAGAAGCGCATGATCGTCGAGGGCATCCTGTCCCTGCAGGCGGGCGATTCGCCAACGGCGATCGAAGCGAAGCTCATGGTCTTCATCCCGCAGTCGGAGCGCGAAGCATTGAAGAAGGAGGCGTAAGGCATGGCGAGAAAGAAGCGGCATGCACCGCACGAGGAAGAAGCGGGCGAGGCCTGGCTTCTGCCTTACTCCGACCTCATGACGCTGCTCCTTGCCACGTTCATCGCCCTCTA
>CAMURM010000129.1 GCA_947097535.1 uncultured Selenomonas sp. | reverse complement strand
GGCGAAGGCGTTGAAGCTGCCGAACGTCAAGAAGCCGCGCGCAAGGCACGGCGCCTCGCCCGCCGGCGGCGCGTCCGCCACAGGCGTATAGCAGAGGTGCGTGTGCGCGAGGACGAGCAGCTTCTCCGTGAAGAACGGCGCCTGCCGCACGCCTGCGGGCGCGCCGTCGAGCCACACATCGCCGATCCTGTAGTCGACGGCAGAGAGCCCCGTCGTCGCGAAGTAGCCGATGCCCGTCATCTGCACGGGCGCGGGTCGGTGAGCGAGCACGGGCAGCGCCGTGCCGCGCGTATGTCCGGCGAGATCCACGAGGATGTCGATGCCGTCCTCGTAGATGCGCCGCGCCGCCTCCGCAGGCGAAAGCGGCGAGATGTTGCGCCAGGCGTCGACGAAGGTCATGAGGCGGCGGCTCTCCTCGTCCTCGGGGCCGTTCTGGTAGCAGTAGACCTCGAAGCGCGCCGCATCGTAATGCGCGAAGAGCGCCTCGGCGAAGCGCAGGACGACGTGGCGGCGCAGATCGGGCGAGATGTAGCCGACGCGGATCTTGCGCCGCTTCCGCAAGGAGCGGTGCAGAAACGGCTGCACCGCGCGGAAAAGCTCGCCATAGGCGCAGTGCGCGCGGTACACCGCCTCCTGCGGCACGCGCAGGAAGTGCAGAGCGAAGAGATAGTTGCTCCATGCTACAGCGCGAAGCTCGGGGCTTTCTGCCGCAGCAGCCGCCTTCTCGTAGGCGTCTGCCGCTTCCTCTGCCAGTCCGATGGTGCGCGCCGCCTGTCCGAGGAGGTTGTAGATCTTCTCGGCGTAGGCGGGCGCGAGCGCTCTTTCGCGCGCGAGCAGCGCCTGCAGCACTTCTCGTACCGAGAGGAATTTTCCCTCGGCAAAGAGAAGCCGCGCCTTCAAGAAGGCGCCGTAGACGGAATGCGGCTCCTTCTGCAGGAGCGCCGCGACGAGCGGCGCTGCCCCCTCATAGTCGCCCGCCTCGATGTGGATGCTCGCGGCGGCGCCGAGCGCCTCCGCTTCCGCCCCCCGCTTCGCCAAATCGCGCACAGCGTCGAGCGCGCCGTCATAGTCGCGCACGGCGAGACACGCACCGATCCTTTCGCGCAGCTTATCCTTTTCCTTCTCGCTCGCCATGCGCCCGCTCCTTTTCCTTCAATCTCTCCAACGTGCGGCGCACGCCGCGCATCGCCTCTTCGTACTTCTGCCAATACGCACCCGCCGACGCGCGATCGAAGCTGTCGCGCGCCTCCAGGTACTCGCCGTACAGAAGTTCGAGCGGCTCGCGATATTCGTCTGCCGTCTTCAAGTAGACGCGCCGTGCGTAATACTCCTCGATGAGCCGCAGCCATTCCAGGCGGCTCAGCAAGATGACCTCTGCCTGCTGCCCCTCCTGCGCCTCGTGGCGGCGGTAGCAGCTCAAGGGTTTCTGAAAGAACACGCAGTCGCCGTGTTCCAGCAGCTCCAGCCACATCGCCACGTCGGAAATCGTCCGATAGCCGCGGCTCTCGGCATGCCAATAGTGATGCTTGAGGTCGGCGCGCCGAAAGAGCACGGCGGACGGCTCGCCGAGGAAGTTGCGCCAGCCGAGCAGCATCTGCCTGCCGACCGCCTCGCCCGCGAAGACGGAATACTCCGCCTCGCTTTCGGGCACGCCCGCCGCGTAGGGGTTCGGCTGCAGCCTGCCCGCGCCGTCGATGACGGCGCGCCTCGACGTCACGAGCCGCGCCTCGGGATTTTCCCGGAAAGCCCGCATCATCTTCTCGATCTTGCCGTCGAGCAGGATATCGTCGTCCATGAGCCACTGCAGATACTCACCCTTCGCGAGACTTTCGAACGGCGCGAAGTTCTCTTCCTTCGTCTTCGCCCCGCGGTTCCTGTGATACCGCAGGCGCCGATCGCCCAGATACTTCTCGATCAGACTTTCCGTCGCCTCGTCCGTGCTGTTGTCGCAGACGATGATCTCAAGATTTTCATAGTTCTGCCGCAGAGCACTCTGCAAGGTCAGCTCGAAGAGCTCCGGGCGATTATACGTCGGAATCATGATGCTGACGAGCGGCATAGCCTTCCTGCGCCAAAGCGTCTTGTAGCTGTCTGCCAAAAGGAGCGAGGCGCCGTCCGTCTCGGGCAGGACGCCCAGCTTCACCTTCGCCTCGACGAGCAGCGAGGAAAAGCTCCGAAGCCGCGCCGAAAGCTCCACCGCCACCGCATCCTCGCGCCCCGCCGCCATATAGAGCGACGCCTTGTCCTTTTTCTCGGGCGGCAAAAAGCGCGCGTAGTAGAGCAGGACGGGCGATGCCGCGCGCGCGCGAAGGGCTGCCGTGAGGAAGGCGGCGTCCTGCTCCCTGTCGTAAAGCGTATCGAGGAGGGCGATGACGTCCGCCGGCTCCTGCCCCGCGAGTGCGTCGTAGAGCTCGAGGAAAAGTCTCGCATCGTAAGGATACTCTCGGACGGCGCGCCGGAAAAGGTCGAACGCCTCCTCAGCACGCCCTTGCATCGCCGCGATCTTGCCGAGCGCGGCGCAGACGAACGGCAGCATCTGCAGTGAGTTGTCGGCACGCAGAGAAGCTGGCGCCTTTTCCTTGAGCGCCATGCCGTGCAGAAACATCTTTTCCGCAAGCAGATAGTCGCGCTCTTCCCAAGCTAAAAGCCCATATTCCATGGGGAACTCCGCTAAATCGGGATACTTCTTCATCGCCTCTTCTAAGACGGCGATGATTTCTTCCTTCGGTCGTTTCTTAGCAAGCAGGGCGCGCGTCAGCCCCCAATATTCGGCGCCCTCGCGACCGAGGTAGACGATGCCGCTCGCAATCGCCTTGCGCGCATACGCCTCTGCCTTATCGAAATCTCCCAGCCCGTAATAGCAGTCCATATAGTGAAGGGCGTCATCAGTGGATTCGCCTTCCGCCTCTTCCTTTTGGCGCAGAAATTCGAGGTTGCGTTCCAGCTTTTTGCGCACGAGATGCTGCGAATAGCCCGTGTGGAAAATGACGAGCTCGGAGGTCGCGAACATCTCGTGCTCCGCCCTGCGTTTGTCGACGATGTGCTCATGGATCTTGCCTTCATAGCGAAGGTCGGGGCTGTTTCGGAAGATGCGCAGCTGGAAGATCGCGCCCGTGAAGCGATTCCCCTGATCCTTGTCGATGTTGATGAGGCGGCATATAATGCCGACGATGGGCTTCGGGCTCGCCTCCACCTCCCTGAGGAGCGGGCGCACCCGCTGGATCGTCTGCGGGCTGAAGTATTCGTCGGCGTCGAGGAAGAGGATCCAATCGCCCTTCGCCTCAGCAAGCGCACAATTCTTCGCGGCGGCGAAGTCACTCTGCCACGCATGGTGGAAGACGCGCGCACCCGCCGCCTCCGCCAGCTCGACCGTGCGGTCGGTCGAGCCCGTGTCGACGACGATCATCTCGTCGGCGAGCTTCTTCATCGAGGCGAGCCAGGTGACGATATTCTCTTCTTCGTTCTTCACGATCACACAGGCGGACAGTTTCATGCTCCGACCTCCTTCAGCCATGCTTCATAGGCGGCGATATCCTTCGCTTCAGATCCCATGCTTCGCGCACGCGAAAAGCACTCGCGCGCCGCCGGGAAATCGCCTGCGCGGTAGGACGCGACGCCCCGCTCGTGCCAGAAGGCGGCATCGGCGACGGGCGAAGCCGCCGGAACGTCAGTGAGGAGAGCGAGCGCCGCCTGCCACTTCTCCGCCGCCAGAAGGACGTAGGCCGCCTCGCGCTTCTTTTCCGGCTCTGCTGCAGAGAGGAGGCGCACATAGCGAAAGAGGGCTTCGTGCGGCAGTCGCGCGGCGAGCGACGGTAAGAAGCTCTGATACGCTTCCCAGAGGCCATCGGCAAGCGGCTCCTCCTCGGCGTAGCAGCGCAGGATCGCCTGCAGCCCGGGCAACAAAGGCTGCATCTCAGCCTCGCAGGTACGAAGCGGCGCACCCTTCGCGAGCACCAGAAGCAGCGCGAGGAAAAGCTCCTGCATCGCGCCCACGACTTCCTGCGTCGCCTCGCCTTCCAGGCGCTGCCAGTCCTCCTCCTGCCAGGCGGCGAGAGAGTCTGTCTCGGGCAGCCTCTCGCCCGTGAGCGCCGCCAACTCTGCCGCAGCATCCGCTGCGAGCTGTGCCTCGCCCGCCGCCACCGCCCAGCGCGCGAGAAAGCGCTGCGCCTCCGCCGTATGCGGGAAGAAGTCGCGCAGGCTCGCGCCGCAAGGCGTGCCCGCCAGACGCTGCCAGGCGGCGAGCGCTTCCTCGCTGAAGGGATTTTGGCGTAAGGATTGCGAAAGTGCGACTTCCGCCTTTTCCGCTTCACCGAGCGCAAGGTAAACTTCACCGAGGTGGCGCCAGACGACGGGCGCCTCTTCCACGAAGCGCGACGCCTGCCAGTCGCGTCCGTCCTGCTGAACGGAAAGCGCAAGAGCATGCTCGAAGAGAGCTGCAGCATCTCTAAGCCTGCCTATAGAGGCAAGGATCACGCCTTTTTCTGCATAAAAATCCGGCAGCTCGGGAAAGGCTTCCGCCGCCTGATCCGTCAAGGCGAGCATATCCTCTGCCGTCATCTGGCATTCCCGCATCGCCTGCAGAGCTGTCCTGTACATATCGCTGTCGCTGCCAATGGCAGTGACCGAGGAATCGAGCGCCGAAAGGGCATAGTAAAGCGCCTTTTTCCAATCGCCAAAAGCGGCATAGCAGTCCGCCAGATAGCGGTAATGCCCGGGCTGCTCGCCGTTCTTCTCGATGTCCTCCTGCAGGAGCGCGAAGTTCCTCTCGATCTTCTTCCTGACGCGTCCCGAAGAATAGCCGAGATGGCATACGAGCAGCTGCTTCCTTTCCAGCTTGATTTCGAGCTGACCTTCCTTCTTGCCGACCGCCTCGTGGATGCGCCCGGCGAAGGCGATGTCCGCACGGCGGCGGAAAAGACGAACGGTCGGGAAGCGCTGGATCTCCTTGAAATGATCGTCCTCGTCGAGATTGGCAATCGTCAGCATGACCGCCTCGATTTCAGGCTGCTCGACAGAGAGTGCGGCGAGATACGGCCGCACGGTCTGCGGCTCTGCAAAATATTCGTCAGCATCAAGGAAAGCGACCCAGTCGCCCGTCGCGTGGGAAAGCGCTTCGTTCTTCGCCGCCGCAAAGTCGTCACGCCACATATAGTCGTAGACGCGTGCACCCGCCACCTCGGCAAGCGCCTTCGTATCATCCTTCGATCCCGTATCTACAACGATGCGCTCATCGCTGTAGACCGCCGTGTTTTCCAGCCAACGCGGCAGATCGCGCGCCTCGTCACGCGCGATCGTGCAGGCGGATATCGTCAGCGTCTTTTCCCTTGCCGCGATCTTCTGCCAGAGGCTGCAGCGCTCCGTGGCAAGGCGGAGCATCGCCTCGTCGAAGTCCATCGCCTCGCCGTCCTCCTCGTGCTCGGCGTAGGCGCGGAAAGCCTCCTGCATCGTCGCCGCCGCCTCGGTGAAGCGCAGCTCGCGCGCGAGGTGCTCGGCATACTCGGCATGAAACTCGGGCAGGCACGGGAAGTCGCGCCGCGCCTTGTCGAGCACGCGCACGCGCTCCTCGCCCTCGG
>CAMURM010000128.1 GCA_947097535.1 uncultured Selenomonas sp. | reverse complement strand
TGGCGCCCGAGAACCACGAGTCGGCGACGAGACCGTCGCCGGAGTACGACCAGAAGTGCGACATCTTGCCCGCCTGGATGCGCAGCTTGCCGTAATTGCCGTCAGCGTAGAGATAGCTCAGGGCGACGTTTCCTGCCGTATCTTCCTTGAGGTTCACCGTGCCCGTGAGACGCGCACGCACCTTCCAGTGGTCGTTGACCGTAGCGACGGGCAGGAGGCGCAGCTGCAGCATGTTGACCGTGCTTTCGGTGGTCGTGTCGTTCGTATTTTCATCGCGGTGCGTGAGATGGACGTAGCGCATCTCGCCTTCCCATTTCACGTTGTCGATCCTCTGCTCAAGGTTGTCGACGCGCACGCCGAGGTTACTGAGCTCATCGGCGAACTCCGCCGCGAGGCGGTCGAGCAGCGCCTTGTCGCGCGCGTCGGCGCTCTCCATGCGCGCCATGCCTTTGGCGACCATCTGCGCCATCTCGTAGCGCGTGATGGAGTTTTCGCCGCGATAGGTGCCGTCGCCATAGCCTTCGATGACGCCGTCGGCGGCGAGCTGGGCGACGGCGTCGTACGCCCAGTGATCGGCGGGTACGTCGCTGAAGGGGTTTGCTGCAGCGGCGGCGAGGGCGGAGGAGGCGAGGAGGGCGGCGCTGAGAGCCGCGCCGCATATATATTTTTTCATGAACGACAACCTTTCATTTTCTTTTTGCTTCCGGGTCATTCGACCGTGATGTCCTTCGTCAGCAGGTAGTAGTCGAGCGGGAAGATCTTGACGTTCTTGACGTTCGACTTGCCCACGACGGTCGTCGTCGGCACGATGAGGAAGATTGAGGGCTGATCTTCCATGATCTGCTGTGCCGCCTTCATGACGAGCGCATCTTTCTGTGCGGGGTCGAGCGCCGTGGCCATCTCGTCTATGATGGCGTCGAAGGCGGGGCTGGCGTAGCGGCTGTGGTTCGTGTTTTTGCCGCTCTTCGAGTAGAGCATGCCGCGCAGCCACGGGTACGGATCGTTCGTCGTCGCGACGGACCAATCTTCTTCGAGCAGGTCGAAGCCGCCGACTTCATCGACCTTGTCCGGCTCCTGCACATGAACCATCTTCACATCGATGCCGCCGGCACGAAGCTGCGATTCGATGGCTTCATAGAGCGTTGTCTTCGTGCCCCAGGTTGCGAAGCGCAGCGTCAGGGGCTTGCCGTCCTTTTCGTACATGCCCTGCGCGTTCTTCTTCCAGCCTGCCGCCGCAAAGAGCGCCTCGGATTTCGCCGGATCGTACGTGACCTTCTGTCCCGTGTGCCCGTAGGGGACGCTCGGCGGGAACGGCTCGCCCGCTGCCACGGAATTGCCGTAGGACTTGGCGAGGGCGTCGTTGTCGAGCATGTAGGCGAGCGCTTTTCTGAGGTTCTTGTCCGTGAAAATGCCATCGCCTTGGTATGGCGTGACCATGAAGACGCGCACGCCTGTCGTCTCGTAGATGGTATAATCGGGCTTGTCTGCGAAGAGGCTGCGGTTTGCCTCCGTCATGCGCTGCATGAGGTCGATCTCGCCCGACTGCAGAGCCATGGCGCGTGAGGTGTCGTCTTCGAAGAGCTTGACCGTGACCGTGTCAAGCCCGGGCTTGCCGTCCCAATAGTGCTCGTTGCGCTTCATCTGGATCTCCGATCCCTTTGTCCAGCCTGTGATGGTATAGGGTCCCGTGAGAACGGGCGTGGAGGCGACCTTCGACATGTCCGCCTGCGTGTTGACGATGATGAAGAGCGGGTCGGAAAGCGCCGAGATCAAGGAGGCGTTGGGCGCTTCCGTCTCGATGACGATGTTTTCCCCGTCTACGCGGATTTCTTTCGCGTGCAGAGCCTTTTTCGCACGGTCGTTTTCCTGCATCGTGCGTTCGAGCGACGCCTTGACCAGCTCGGGCGTCATCGGCGTGCCGTCCTGGAACTTCACGTTCGGGCGGATGTGGAAGCGCCATGTCGTAGCGTTGATGTGCTCCCACTTGTCGGCGAGCTGCGGCACGAACTCCATGTGCTCGTTGACGGCGACGAGCGTTTCGCCCGCGCCGATGCGCGTCAGCGTCCAGCCGTCCCAGGCGTGCGCGGGGTCGAGCGTCTCGCCGAACCACCAAAGGGCGAGATTGAGATGCCCCGGCTTGCTCTTCATGCCGCTCCCGCCGCAGCCTGTGAAGGCAAGGAGGGAGCAGATGAGGAAGATCGCGGTAAAGATACGTTTCATGAATAAACCTCCCCGTGGAAAATGCAGCAGCATTTTCCTCAAATGAATCTCGGACGCTTCCGCGTCCGTCTCCTTGCAGGAACGGCTAAAAGACAAGGAATTGCGTACAGCCCCTTACTCTTGGCCGCACGGTCTTGTCGTTCTGCGTCCCTGCAATCTATGATACAAGCGGGGTGACGCCGCTTGGCAGACTTCGGTAAGATCGTGCGTCCTCAGCCGAGAAGCTCGCTCGCGTGCAGCAGCGCGAGAGTCGCTTCGTGCTTGGCGTGCGCGAGGTCTTTTGCCGCGAGCGTCTCGACGAAGCGGCCGTCCGCGAGCACATAGATGCGCTCCGCCACATGCTGCACGGCGCCGAGTTCGTGCCCGACGAAGAGTCCTGCGAAGCGGAAGCGTCGGCGCAGCGCGGCGATGAGGTCGAGGATTTCCTTCTGCGTGATGACGTCGAGTGCGCTCGTCGGCTCGTCGAAGAGCACGATGTCCGGCTCTTGGAGCAGCGTTCGCGCGATGATGACGCGCTGCAGCTCGCCGCCCGAAAGCTGGTGCGGCAGGGCGGCGAGGACGGCGGGCGCGAGATGCACCTCGGCGAGCATGGCGAGGATGCGGCTTTCGAGCGCAGCTTTCGTCTCGCCTGCCTTTTCGAGCGCCGTGCGGAAGAAGTCGCGCATCTGCATTCGCGGCGAAAAGGCTTCGCGCGGATCTTGAAAGACCATGCGCACGACGCCCCTTTTCTGCACCGTGCCTTCGTTGGGCAGCTCTGAGCCTGCGATGATGCGAAAGAGCGTCGACTTGCCCGAGCCGCTTGCGCCGACGATGCCGCAGACTTCGCCGGGCGCGAGGCGGAGCGATACGCCGCGCAGGACTTCTTGCCTGCCGCGCTGGGTATCGAAGGACTTCTTTACGTCCATGACCTCAAGGAGCGCGGGCATATCTTCGTGCACGTCGGGCATTTCGCCTGCCTTCTTTTCTGCCGTCATGACTTCACCTCCAAGATCGCCGCCAAGAGTTCCTTCGTGTAGGCTTCCTGCGGCGCTTCCATGACTTCCTGCGTCGGGCCGGTTTCTACGATGCGTCCGTCCTTCAAGATCAGCAGGCGGTCGCCGAGGTAGGCGCCCGCGCGAATGTTGTGCGTGACGAAGAGGATCGCTGCGCCGCGCGACTGGTGGAGCTTCATGCGGTCGAGGAATTCGAGCGAAGCGATGGGGTCGAGCGCACTCGTCGGCTCGTCGAGCAGGAGGAGCTTCGGCGAGAGCGAGAGCGTGATCGCCGTCGCCGTGCGCTGGCGCTCGCCGCCCGACAGCTGGAACGGGTAGGCGCTGAGCACGCGCTTCGGCTCGCTGAAGCCGACGGCTCTGAGGCGATCTTCCATCAGGGCCGGCCACTCCTTCTTGAGAACGCCGTGTGCACGCAGAAAGTCCTCGTACTGGCGGCGCACGCGCAGGTTCTGGTTCAGGTAGTTGCCGGGATTCTGGAAGACCATGGCGAAGTCGCGCCCTGCCAGTTCCTTTTGCAGCGCGGCATTCTTCAAAAGCGGTGCGCCGTGGTAGAGGATGTTGCCCGCGATCGCCTTGCCCTCGTGCGGCAGAAGCCCGAGGATGGCGCGCAGGAGCGTCGATTTGCCCGAGCCGCTTGCACCGATGATGGAAAGCGCCTCGCCTGCCTCCAATGCGAGCGACACGTCGTCGAGGACGCGCTTTTTCGCCACATCAATGGAAAGGTGATCGACGGCGAGGAAGGGCAGATGCGGCGAGGATTTCGCGCTGTGCGCGGCTGTGTTCTTTTCGCTCATGATTTCTCCCCCCTCCTTTCCCAGCGCGGCTCGAAGATGTCGCGCAGTTCGTCGCCCATGAGGCTGAAGAGGATGACCGTGATGAAGATGGCAAGTCCGGGGAACATCAAGAGCCACGGCGCCGTCTGCATGTAGTCCTTCGATCCCATGAGGAGCATGCCCCATTCGGGCGTCGGCGGCTGGATGCCGATGCCGATGAGCGACAGTCCCGCGACGATGAGCACGATGTCGCTCAAGTGCTGGAAGAAGAAGACGAACATCTGCGGCACGACGTTCGGCAGCACATAGCGAAAGAGCCGCCGCGAAAACGGGATGCCCGACGCGTCAGCGTAGCGCACGTAAGGCTTCTCGCGCTCCGTGCGAACGATCGTGCGCACGATGCGTGCATACTCCGCCCACGTCGTGATGAAGACGGCGAGGATGACGTTGCCGACGTTCGGCCCCAGGAAGCCGAGGAGCGCGACGAGGAAGACGCGGCTCGGAAAGGCGAGGAAGAAGTCGACGATTCCCGTCGAGATGAGCTGCATGCGGCCGCGCGTCAGAGCCATCGCCGCGCCGACGCCGATGCCGAAGACGGCAGAGAGGATGCCGCTTACAAGGGACGCCGAAAGGCTCGCCTGGCCGCCGACGAGGACGCGCGAGAGAAGGTCGCGCCCGAGCTGGTCCGTACCGAGGATGTGCTCTGCCGACGGTGGCAGGAGGCGTGCGCCCATGTCGTTCGTATAGGCGTCGTAGGGGAGGAAAGGCGGCACGGCGAACATCGCGGCGATCCACAGGAGGAGGAGCGCCGCGAGCACGCAGAAGAGCGGGTCGCGCCTCATGCGCGAGAAGAAGAGTCCCATGTCAGCCCACCTCCTGTTCGCGCACCTTGGGATTGAGCCACAGGCAGAGGATGTCCGCCGCGAGGTTGACGAGGATGAAGATGCCCGCGCCCCAGAGGACGTAGGCCTGCATGAGCGTGAAGTCGTTGTTCTTTATGGCCTCGACCATCAAAAAGCCCATGCCGCGCCAGCCGAAGATCGCCTCGATGACGACCGTGCCGCCCAAGAGGCTGCCAAAGGACAGGCCGAACATCGTGATGATGTTCGGCAGCGCGTTCGGCATGATGTAGCGCCAGAGGATGCGCGAATCGGAAAGCCCGAGGGCGCGTGCGCCCGTCACATAGTCCTTTTGATGCTCTTCGAGGAGCGCACCGCGCAGGCGGCGCACATACAGCCCCATGTAGTAGAAGGAGAGTACGAGAGACGGCAGGATCAGCCCCGTGAGTCCTGTCGTATGGATCGGTATCAGAGACAGCTTGACCGAGAAGATGTAGATGAAGATCAAAGACAGCCAGATCGTCGGTATCGTGATACCAAAGAACGAGCCGAAGCGAATGACAAGGTCGAGCGGCCGCGCATAGAAGCGAAATGCGAGAACTGCGAGCGGCACGGAGATGAGGATCGAAAGCCCCATCGCCGAAACCGCCAGAAGAATCGTGTTTGGTATCGCGTCCTTTAAGAGCGTCGCCACGGGCATGGAGAAGAGCAGCGAGTAGCCGAGATCGCCCGAGAAGAGGTCGCGCAGCCATACGAAATACTGCACCCAGATCGGCTCGTCGAGTCCGTAGCGCACGCGCACCTCCGCGATCAGCTCGGG
>CAMURM010000127.1 GCA_947097535.1 uncultured Selenomonas sp. | reverse complement strand
TGCAGGCGCAGAGGCGCTCGCCCTGCCGCTTCGAGGGCGGCGCTCACGGCGGCGGCCTCGCGGCAGAGGTGTGCATGGACGGCGGACAAGCAGGCGCGGCACGCGCCGATGTCGAGCTCGACCTCCTTCTGCGAGGCGAGCGCCCAGAGGATGCCGCGCGTGAGGAAGCCGAGACACGGCAGAGCCGAGTCCGGCGCACTCTTCGCACACGCGAGCCGCACGCGTGCTGCGGCGGCGGCTCGCGTAAGCCTTGCCGCGTAGTCGAGCCGCGTCTCGATGGCGGCGGCGGGACAGACTGCCGTACAGAGCCCGCAGTCAATGCAAAGTTCCGAGTGAGGCACGCCCCAGCGGAATGCGCCCGCGGGGCAAACGTCCTCGCAGGCGCGGCACGGCGGCTGCAGCGAGCCACGGATGCATTTCGCCGCCGCCAGGCGGATCTTTTCCAACAGTAGCCTCCTCCTTTCAAAATTCTCCTCTGTATTATAGCAGGCTGCAGAGGATTTTTCACGCGTCCTGCACATATTTGGCATTCTCATTCAACAGCATCATGCACTCAGACAGATTGACGACACGCGATACCCGCAATATAATATAAGCAGAGGGGGCGATCACATGAAAAAAAGAGTCGCACGAAGTCCAATGCGTATGAATCTGTCAGATGCTGAATATCAGATGATCGACCGACTTGCAAAAAAATATAATTGCTCACACGCTGAGCTTGTTCGCCGCTTCATCTTCCAACGACTTGAAGATGAATTCAAAATAAAAGTCAATGGCGCGAGGACGAAGGGGATGAGCTATCGTGGCTAAAATTTTGAGCCTGCATTTTACGGACGATGAGTTCAAAGCTCTTGAGGCTATCGCCCCCCTCTATGCGACAGGCCTGTCATCGGCAACCTTGAAAAACTTCATATATGACAGACTGGAAGATGAGTACGACATGGAACTCATACACGAGTACGAAGAGGATCTGGAAAATGGAACGCTCGAAACGATACCTTTCAGCGAAGTCTTGAAGGAATCAAAAGATGTATAGACTGACAACGACTAAGAAGTTCGATCGGACGCTGCAAAAGTTGGATAAAAGCACGCGTGACCGTGTGATCCGCTGGCTGGAAAATAATTTGGTCGATTGTGAAAATCCGCGCATCTTCGGAAAGGCGCTCACAGGAAACCTTGGCAAGTATTGGAGGTATCGCGTCGCTGACTTCAGGATCATCGCAGAAATCCGCGACAAAGAGCTGATCGTAATCGCGATCGAAATCGGTCATAGAAGCAAGATATATCAATAAGGTCATAAAGGCACTTGAAATACAGTGCCTTTTTCATTGTCCTGCAAAAGATGTCAGAAGCCATATTTGACATAATTTTGATTTCCAGACAAAAATAGCGGCAACATGTTATAATAGGAAGCGATTTTTAAAAACTGAGAGGTATTCCCATGAAACACGAACACATCGGCGCGAGTATTGCGCGCATTTTGGGCATCCGAACGAAGCAGGCGGAGGCGACGATCGCGCTTTTAGACGAGGGCAACACCGTGCCCTTCATCTCGCGCTACCGCAAGGAAGCGACGGGGGAGCTTGACGAAGAGCAGGTGCGCGCCGTCGAGGGCGAGCTGTCGCGCCTGCGGAATCTCGTGAAGCGCCAGCAGGAGATCGAAAAGAGCATCGAGGAGCAGGGGAAGCTCACGCCGGAGATCAAGGAGGCGCTCGACAAGGCGCTGAAAATGCAGGAGCTTGAGGACATCTACCTGCCCTTCAAGCAGAAGCGGCGCACGCGCGCGGGCGTCGCGCGCGAAAAGGGACTGGAGCCACTGGCGCTCGCGATTCTCGCGCAGGCGGAGAAGAGCGGCACGGCAGAGGCGTACGCGGCGCGCTTCGTCGACGCGGAAAAGGGCGTGACGGCGGCAGAAGAAGCGCTCGCGGGCGCCATGGACATCGTCGCCGAGAGCGTCATGGAGGGCGCGCCGCTGCGCCAGAAGATGCGCAAGGAGATGTGGCAGCGCGCGGAGCTCGTGACCGCGCTCGACGAGGAGGCGCAGGAAGCGCAGACCTTCCTCATGTACAAGGACTACAAGGAGCCGCTTCGCACCTTGCCTTCGCACCGCATCCTCGCCGTCAACCGCGGTGAGAAGAAGGGCTGCCTCAAGGTCACGCTCCAATGCGACCACGAGAAGAACACCGCCGCGATCTTCGCCGAGCTCGACAAGGGCGCCTCGATCTTCCGCGAGGTGCTCAAGGAGGCAATCGAGGACGGCTACAAGCGCCTGCTCTTCCCCGCCATGGAGCGCGAGCTTCGCTCCCTCCTGACGGAAAATGCCGAGAAGCAGGCGATCCGCGTCTTCGGTGCGAACCTCAGGCAGCTCCTGCTCGAAGCGCCGCTCGCCGGGCACACGGTCATGGGGCTCGACCCCGGCTACCGCACGGGCTGCAAGATGGCGGTCGTCAGCCCCACGGGACAGGTCGTCGACCACGGCGTCCTCTACCTCACGATGAGCGAGGAGCGCCGCGCCGATGCGGCGAAGAAGGTGCTCGCGCTCATCAGGAAGCACGGCGTGACGCTCATCTCCATCGGCAACGGCACGGCGTCCTACGAGACGGAGGAGTTCACGGCAAACCTCATCCGCGAGCACGAGCTTCCCGTCCACTACCTGATCACGAACGAAGCGGGCGCCTCCGTCTACTCCGCCTCGAAGCTCGCGAAGGAGGAGCTGCCCGACTACGACGTGACGATCCGCGGCGCCGTCTCCATCGCACGGCGCGTGCAGGATCCGCTCGCCGAGCTCGTGAAGATCGAGCCGCAGGCGATCGGCGTCGGCCAGTACCAGCACGACGTGAATCAAAAGGAGCTTGCCGCCGCGCTCGACGCTACGGTGGAGTCCGCCGTGAACCATGTCGGCGTGAACCTCAATACGGCATCGGCGGCTCTCCTCTCGCACATCGCGGGCATCAACGCGACGATCGCGAAGAACATCGTCGGCTGGCGCGACGAAAACGGCGTCTTCGAGAGCCGCCGCCAGCTCTTGAAGGTCGCGCGCCTCGGACCTGCCGCCTTCACGCAGTGCGCGGGCTTCCTGCGCATCGCGGGCGGCAGGAGCCCCCTCGACAACACGCCCGTGCATCCCGAATCCTACGATCTCGCCGAAAAGCTGCTCGCGCGCCTCGGCTTCTCCCTCGCCGACCTCAAGGACAAAGAGGCGCTCAGCCTGCTCGGCGCGAAGCTCTCGCTCGCCGACGCCGAAAAGCTCGCGCAAGAGCTCGATGCGGGCGTGCCGACGGTGCGCGACATCATCGACGCGCTCAAGAAGCCCGGACGCGACCCGCGCGAGGATCTGCCCGCGCCCCTGACGCGCCAGGCGATCGTCAAGCTCTCCGACATCCAGCCCGGCGCCATCATGCGCGGCACGGTGCGCAACATCACGGACTTCGGCGTCTTCGTCGACATCGGTATCAAGACGGCGGGGCTCGTCCACATCTCAGAGCTCAGCCAAAAGCGCGTCAAGCACCCGCTCGACGTCGTATCCGTCGGCGACATCCTCGATGTCATGGTCATCAAGGTCGACGAAGAGCGCGGCCGCATCGGCCTCTCTCTGAAGCAGGTACCGAAGGAGGCAGCGCGATGAACCAATCTCTTGATACCGTTCTTGTGTCTGATACCGTTCTTGTATCTGATACCATTCGCGCCATCGAGCCGCCCGCCCAAGAACCTGCTGAGCAGCTTCACCATGCCCTGAAGGCAGCCGACATCGACCTCGGCACCCTCACCGCGCTTCTCAGCCGCTATGCGTGCGCGACGAAGAGCGCGCCTGCCGCCCTCGAAAAGCCGAAGAAGTGCACGATCATCTGCTGCGCCGACCACGGTGTCGCCGAGATGCAGGTCAGCGCCTACCCGCCCGAGACGACGGCGCAGATGACGGCGAACTACCTGCTCGCCAAGGGAGCCGTCGCCAACGCCCTCGCGAACTTCGCCAAAAGCGATCTCTTCGTCGCCGACCTCGGCATCAAGGCACCGCTGCCGCCCCTGCCCGCGCTCATCGACCGCAAGATCGCGCACGGCACGAAGAACTCCGCCAAGGGCGCCGCCATGACGCGCGAAGAGGCGATGCGCGCGCTCGCCAGCGGCATCCAACTCGCCGAGGAGAAAATCGCGCAGGGCTATCGCTGCTTCCTGCCCGGCGAGATGGGCATCTCCAACACGACGGCGAGTGCGGCGATCGCCGCCTGCCTCTGCAATCTCACGCCCGAAAAAGCGACGGGGCGCGGCACGAACATCTCCGACGCGCGGCTCAAGACGAAGATCGAGGTCGTGCGCCAAATCCTCGCCGTCAATCGCCCCGCTGCAAGCGACGGCATCGACGTCCTGCAGAAGGTCGGCGGCTTCGAGCTCGGCTGCATCGCGGGGCTGATCCTCGGCGCGGCGCGCCGGGGCGCCATCGTCATCCTCGACGGCTTCAACACGGGCGCGGCGGCGCTCATCGCGCAGGCGCTCGCGCCCGCCGCCACAGGCTATCTCCTGCCCTCGCACCTCGCGGCGGAGCCCGCGCACGCCGCCATCCTCGAAAAGCTCGGCCTCACGCCTTACATGGACATGCGCTTCCGACTCGGCGAGGCGACGGGCTCCTCGCTCGTCGCCGACTTTCTCGACGCCGCGATTGACGCCTGCAAAAGCCTGCTTGCGAAGTCGCCTGCGGCGGCGATTGATGCGCCCAGCGGCGGCGTACTGCGCCACCGTGCCATGCGCGAGACTGCGCCCCGCGCTGCCGGCGCAGTCAGTGATGCCGGTACAGTCAGCGATACCGCTGCCGTCAGCGATGCCGGTGCCGTCGACAATACTTGTGCCGTCGGCGATACGTGTGCTGTCGACGATATCGTGGGCAGCGTCGGCGCCGCCCCTGCCGCAGTCACATTCCCTTCATTTCCCGCGCTCGACGCCGCCGCAGCAGCTGCCTGCCAAAAGCGCCTCGACAGCCTCGCCAAGCCCATCTACAGCCTCGGCAGGCTCGAAGAGCTCGCCGTGCGCCTCGCCGGCATCCGGGGCGTCGCGCAGCCGCCGCTCGCGGCGAAGCGCGCGCTGCTCCTCTTCACGCACGAGGATCTATCGCCCCGAGCGCAACGGCTCACGACTTCCTTCGCCGCGCACGCAGGCGCGCCCGTGACGCTCGCGCGCCTCGATGCCGCCGCCTCGCCCGCCGCCGCCTTCGCCTTCGGCCAAAGAATCGCGCAAGAGCTTGCCGCTGACTGTACCCTCGTCGGCGTCTCGCTCGCCGCAGCGTCGATTGATACGGCAGCCGAGCAGGCTGCACGCCTCGAGGCAGCGCTTCGCCGGGCAGCGGCCGGCAGCGCGCTCGACGACCTCCTGCAGCGCCTTTCACCCGCGCTCGCCTGCAGCAGCGCCGCGCTCCTCGGCGCCATCAGCGCCGCAGCCGCCAGGCGCTGCCTCGTCGTGCTCGACGGCGCTCTGACGGAGAGCGTCGCACGCTGTGCCGAGAGCCTCTCCCCGACACTCACCCCCTATCTCCTGCACGTCCAGCCCGACTATCTCGCGCTCTCGCTCGACGCGGGGGGCGGCATCGCCGCCTCGCTCGGCATGCGCCTCGTCGACGCCGCGCTCCACATGGAGAACGACATGAAGACCTTCGCCGAGACCGC
>CAMURM010000126.1 GCA_947097535.1 uncultured Selenomonas sp. | reverse complement strand
GTCTTCGCGATTCATGACATCATGGAGCGCGGCAAGTACGGCGATATGGAAGCGTTCGCCGCCAAGCTGCGTGATGAGGGCTACGAGGAGGTCAAACTTCTCGACACGGCCAAGGGCATGTTCATGAGTCAAGGAGAGGCGCGCTTCATGTGCTGCAGCGCCTCCAAGCTGCTTGTCGGCAGGAAGTGAAGTCGTCGTAACAGAAAAGTGGAAGGCTGTGCATGAATCGGTTCGACTCGTGCGCAGCCTTTTTGCATGAGGGACGGCGCACGATGGCCGATAGCGGGTGCCGCGTGCATATTTTGTACGCAAGCTGCATGGGTCAAACGTCCCTTGAATATTGTTAGAAATTACTCATGAAATTCATTTTCGGAGTTTTGATTGCTCTTATTTCTTTCGTTTGCAGCAGAAAGTCTTTTCCTTTTATGTAGATTCATCGCAATTTATGTATATTGGAATCAACTGTCAGGGAATTTCCTCGTTTTGCTTGAATTCGCAGAAAAAACTTTCTTCCCACAAAGAGGGAGTTTTGTTCTATAATAGCAAAAAGTTAGGATGAAATAGGGAGGGTGCTTATGAAATTGAAACCGAAGATGCTTCTGGGCATCGGGATTCCGCTCGTCGTTGTGTTCCTCATCGTGGGATTCGTCATCAGCTCGATGGCGAGCTCGGCGCTGTCGGAGTCGAAGCAGAGAAGCATGTATGAGATGGGCGAGCATTATGCTAATGCCATCGACAAGATCGTGGAGATGAACCGCGTCGCTGTCGAAACGGCGACGGTGAATTGGGATGAGGCGATGCCCGAGGGCGAGGCGCTGCACGAAGCTCTCCGGCACATGGCGGAACGCCCGGGCGTCGTCTCCGCCTATATCGGCAGGGCGGACGGCAGCGCGGCGACGAGCGCGTCCTTCCGCGCGGGCTACGACCCGAGGGAGCGCCCGTGGTACAAGGAGGCGGCCGCTGCGCCTGACAAGACGATCATATCCAAGCCGTACAAGGCGGCGTCCACGGGCAAGCCCGTCTTGACGATCAGCCGCGCCATTGAGAAGAACGGGGAGGTCAAGGGCGTCGCCGCCATCGATATTTCGCTCGAATCCGTCGGGGACATCGTGCGGGACGTCAAGGTCGGCGAGACGGGAGCGCTCGTCATCCTAGGGCCGGAGACGGAGTACATCTACCACACGAAGTATACGGTGGACGACCGATTCAACGAGATTGACGGCGGCGCTTATAAGGATCTGGCGGCGAAGCTTACGACGGGAAAGCCTGAGCAGATCGAAGCTGACTATCAGGGCAGCAAGAAATTCTATGCGGGCGTTCCCGTCGGGGAGACGGGTTGGACGGTGCTCATCGCCCTGCCGCGCGACGAGGCGAATGCCGCCGTCACGCACATGAGCATGCTCGTCGTCGCGATCTGCCTCGCGGCTCTCGTGCTGCTTCTCGGCATCACCTATGTATTGCTCCATGCGGTGACGACGCCGATCGGCGTCCTGTGCTCGCTGATGGAGAAGATCGCGGGCGGCGACCTCACGACGCATCTGCCCGCGAGCAGCCGCTCCGATGAGATCGGCGCCCTGCAGAACAGCTGCCGCGACATGATGACGAGCCTGCAGACGATGGTCAAGACGACGAAGGAAGCCGCCGACCATGTGTCGGAGTCGAGCGAGGAATTGACGGCAAGCTCCTCGCAGTCGGCGGACGCGGCGCAGTCGGCGGCGGAAGCCGTCGTCGTCATCGCCGAGGAAAGTGCGCGTCAGAGTACGATCGTTGAGGAGGCAACCGAGAAGGTCATGGGCGTCAACGACGAGATGAAGACGATTCGCTCGGCGGTCGGCAAGGCGCAGCAGGCGGTTGCCTCGACGGGCGAGGCAACAGAGGAAGGCGCGGAAAAGCTCAGGGGTGCGATCCGAGGCGTCGAAGGGCTGGCCGACGGCTCGGCGAAGACGAGTGCGGCGGTCGAAAAACTCTACGAGGGCTCGAAGAACATCGCGGAGATCAACGAGCTGATCACGAGCATCGCAGGGCAGACGAAACTCCTCGCGCTCAACGCGGCGATCGAGGCGGCGCGTGCCGGCGAGCAGGGCAAGGGATTCGCTGTCGTCGCCGACGAGGTGCGAAAGCTCGCCGAGCAGAGCGAGCAGGCGGCGCAGGAGATCGGCACAGTCATCGGCAAGAACTCGGAAGAGATCGAGCATGTATTCTCGCTGACGAAGAGCCAGCAGGACGATGTGCGCGAGAATGTGCGAGAGGTCAAAGAAGCAGGCGAGAAGTTCCGCCGCATCATGGGGCTCGTCGAGGAGCTTGAGGGCGAGATCGAATCCGTCGTCAAGATCAGCGAGAAGGTGCAGAAGAGCTGTGCCGAGACGGCGGCTGCCGTGCAGGAGATCAACGAGGTCTCGCATACGGTGCAGCAGAAGGCGACCGACGTCTCCGCCGTATCGGAGGAGCAGGCGGCCTCGACCGAGGAGATCGCCGCCGCCAGCCAGACGCTCGCGCATCTGGCGGAGCAGCTGCAGCAAGGCGTGCAGAAGTTCCGGCTGTGAGAGCATGATAAGAGAGAGGACTGTGCTTGAGTTTGAAGCTCAAGCACAGTCCTCTGTGTTTACAGGCGTAATCAGAATCGGTGGCAGCGATTTCATCATTCTATTTTGCAGATAATATAATATAATGAAAGCTCCTGCACAAGAGTGGCACGCAGAGAGATGAAGTGCTGAGTGAGCTGAAAGAGCGATTCGATGTGCGGCTGATGCCGAATTTGGAGAAGGGAGTGGCAGCGATGTGTAATCTGAGCGCGGGAGTGTATCGTGACGGTTGGGAGGGCGGTCTGCATAAGGGTCTGGAACAAGGAAAGCAGGAAACGGTGCGCGCCTTGCTTCAGGAGAAAATGCCCCTTGATTTCATCATGCGCGTTACGAAGCTGTCGTAGAAAGAAATTCGCGATATTGGACGAATGAACGGTGACTTGCAATGAGTGTGATATGACGATTGGATTTTTCCGCAAAAAGAAGCTGCCATGCGGCAGCTTCTTTTTGCGCCTTTATACAACGACCGCGCTCCCAATATCGCAGCACTTACTCTGGGTCACAAGAGGGTGTGTTCGTTGGTGGGGTGTGTCTCCATGGTGTCTCTAATCCGTCGATATGCTCGAAAAGGTCAGCCTTGATATCTGCTCCCATAGGATCCAGGATGAAATCAATCCCTTCACGTCTTGCGAGCTTCGCGGCGGGAACAAAATCACTATCTCCGGAAATAAGAATAATCTGATCAACCTGATGCTTATAAGCGAGAGACGCGATATCGATGCCGATTTTCATGTCTACGCCCTTTTGCCGCGCGTGAAACTCAAAATCGTCTATTGTCAGGCTGTCCAGTGTTCGTTTGTTGTTCAGTAAATCACGGGTCACTGATGGGGACAGGTTGTAGTTTGGTTTTTCGGCAAGTGCCCCGAGGCGAAGTGCGTATTTTCGTCTGCGCTTTAACTCGTCCATAAACGCTTGTGTCCATGTACTGGTTCCCGATTTTTCCAGATCAATATTCTGTTTCATCAGCGGATGATAGACGCTGCGTCTGCTTGGTAAACAGTCATAATAAAAGATTCGATATAAACACCGAGGAATGAGACCATCTTTCTTGTTTATGTGAGCCATGCAGTAAGCGGTTAATTCCTTTGCGCGTTCTTCTGAGGTCTTAATACCCCACTGATGCCGTGCTCGTTTTCTATAAAATCCGCCGTCAACAAGAATGGCTGTTCTGATTACCATATCGTCACTCCTGGAAGTAAAAGAGGCTCGTGGATTCCACTCCTCCCGTATCATAGAAGAGCGTACTACCAAGAGCCTGTTTAGCAAAATTTACATTCAGAAGTATACCTCTTTTATTTGAGAATGTCAATTTGCGATAGGAGAAATTATTGTTTTTTAATTAGAATAAATCCGTCGGTTGTTATTATAATGGCGTGATGAAGGCTTTGAACGATCATTTTTGAAAAGGAGTTTTTCAGATGGAAAGAATGAGCACGCTTTGCTATATCGAGCACGAGGACAAGTATCTGATGCTGCATCGCACAATCAAGAAGAACGACGTCAATCACGGCAAGTGGATCGGCGTCGGCGGTCACTTCGAGGCGGACGAGTCGCCCGAGGAATGCCTGCTGCGCGAGGTGGAGGAGGAGACGGGATATCGGCTCGTCCGCTGGCAGTTCCGTGCGCTCGTCACGTTCGTTTCGGGCGACGGGGTGACAGAGTACATGCATCTCTTCACGGCGGATCGCTTCACGGGAGAGCCGATCTCTTGCGACGAGGGGGAGCTTGCCTGGGTGGAGAAGGGGCGCATAGAGAGTCTGGAACTTTGGGAGGGCGACCGCATCTTTCTACGCCTTCTGGCGCAAGATGCGCCGTTTTTCACATTGAAGCTCGTCTACGATGGTGCGGGCGGGCTACTTGAACATCGTCTGCATCGCTATGCGTGATGAGGGAGAAAAGAGGAGAAATATGAAGTTAAAAGGATGAAATGGAAGATACTGGTTGAAAACTGGAGTAAAATAGGCGATACTCTCCTAAATGAACGATTTTCTCTCGACAAAAGTATTGGAAGAAATGGGATATATTTTCTATTTCATGTTTATTAAGAAAATTATCAGGAAAACGAGGCAGGAAAAAGAGCCGATTTTACGAATACTAAGGACTAAAGCATGACTTAAGGGGTATTCCTGGGAAGTTAGGGTTTGATTAAGGGATATCCAGGGAATGGGTAAGAAAGGACAGGGATGAATTGTATGAAATTAAAACCCAAGATGCTTTTGGGGATCGGTGTGCCGCTCGTCGTGATTTTCATCATCATGGGCGTCGCCATCAACATGATGGCGAGCTCGGCGCTGACGGCGTCCAAGCAGAAGAGCATGTACGAGCTTGGCGAGCACTACGCGAACGAGATTGACAAGATCGTCGCCGCTGATACCGCTGTGGTCAATGCGACGGCGGCCGCCTGGGGCGAGTCGATGCCCGAGGGCGAGGCGCTGAAGGCGACACTCACCCACATCGCGGCTCTGCCGGGCGTCGCTTCCGCCTATATCGGCAGACCGGACGGCAGCTATGAGACGAGCAAGTACTTCCCGGCGGGCTACGATCCGCGCACGCGCCAGTGGTACAAGGCTTCGGCGGCGAACCCGAACAAGGCGGTGATGTCGAAGCCGACGACAGCAGCTTCCGACGGCAAGACCGTCGTGACGCTTAGCCGCGCCATCGTGCGAAACGGCGCACTCATCGGTGTGATCTCCATCAACATCGAGCTTGACGCCGCGCGCGAGGTCGTCAAGGATGTGAAGGTCGGCAAGACGGGCGCATTGATCATCCTTGGCCCCGATACGGAATATATTTATCATTCGACGTACACGCTCGCGGATAAGTTCAAGGAGATCGACGGCGGCGCTTATAAGGAGATTGCGGAGAAGCTCACGTCGGGGACTCCTGTGCAGCTTGAGGCGGAGTATCAGGGCGAGGCGAAGTTCTACGCGGGCGTGCCGATCGGCGAAACGGGCTGGACGGCTCTCGTGGCGCTGCCGGTTTCCGAGGCGAACGCCGCCGTCACGCAGATGGAACTGGCGCTGCTCGTCATCTGCGTCGTCGCGCTCGCGCTCATCTTGGGCGTCACCTACGTC
>CAMURM010000125.1 GCA_947097535.1 uncultured Selenomonas sp. | reverse complement strand
AATGAAGCCGCCCAGATTTGCACAGATGCGCTGGTTCTATCGAGGATTTGTCGACGACGAGAGGACAGCGCAGCTGCGTGAAGATGGGTGGCTGAATTTATCAGTGGTTCCTTTATGCCTTATTCTGCAAACGAGCGTGAAATCCTCCCTTAAAAGTATACTAAACCCTTGCTTTTTCCCCTACCCTGTGCTATCTTAAGCTCAGCGAAGATGATATCCGCGAGGAATCGTACTTCGCTCACGCATCGTGCAGGCGGGAAGTGCCCGTCCTGCTTTCATCCTGCCACAAATGAATACCGAAGCGGTACATCTGCTTGGATCCTTCGGGACCGAGACAGCGAGGACGCGCGCAGGAGCGGAGCACGAGCGGTATGGCCGCGGCGGCTTTTCATGCTTTTGATGCCTTTCTGTCTTTTGGCAGGAAGGCTTTTTTGATGGGAGGAATCCTCTTGCAAAACATCTGTCAGCACCTCGTCCGGCACATGGTCTGGCTCGTCGTGCTCGTCGGCGCCCTCGGTGCCGTCTTTCCTTCGACACTCTCCCGGCTCGCACCGCAGGTGCCGTATCTTCTCGGGCTCGTCATGTTCGGCATGGGCATGACGCTCGAGTTCAGGAACTTCCGGCTCCTCGCGCAGCGTCCGTGGGAAGTGGCGATCGGCGCAGCGGCACAGTTCACCATCATGCCGCTCGCTGCCTGGCTCCTCGTCGAGGCGCTTTCCCTGCCGCCCGACCTCGCGATCGGCGTCATTCTCGTCGGCACCTGCCCCGGCGGCACGGCATCGAACGTCATCACCTATCTCGCAAAAGGCGACGTGACACTCTCGGTCATCATGACGATGGCGACGACGCTCCTCGCCCCCTTCGTCACGCCGTTTCTGACGCTCCTTCTGGCGGGGGAAGAGATCGTCGTCAACGCCTCCGCGATGATGCTATCCATCGCCGAGATGGTGCTCCTGCCCGTCCTCTTGGGCGCGACGGTCAACCACTTCTTCCGCGCGCGAGTCCGGCGCGCCATGACGTATCTGCCCGCCGTCTCCGCGCTGACCATCGCTCTTCTGGTCGGCGTCGTTGTCTCCATGAGCGCGCCGCGCCTCACCGAAGTCGGGCCGCTCGTCGCCCTCGCCGTCGTCCTGCACAACGTCATCGGTCTCGTGCTCGGCTACGCGCTCGCCGCGCT
Source organism: uncultured Selenomonas sp. (assembly GCA_947097535.1). Classification (GTDB taxonomy): domain Bacteria; phylum Bacillota; class Negativicutes; order Selenomonadales; family Selenomonadaceae; genus Selenomonas. The sequence goes on along the minus strand of CAMURM010000125.1, from coordinate 4,490 downwards.
CTTCGGACTCACGGCGGCGAAGCGGCGCGCCGTGAGCATCGAGGTCGGCATGCAGAACTCGGGCATGGCGGCGTCGCTCGCGCTCCTTTACTTCAACCCCGCCGCCGCCATTCCTGCCGCGCTCTTCAGCGTCTGGCACAACATCTCCGGCTCTCTCGCGGCGAACTACTTCACGCGCCATGACGCGGAAGAAGCCGCCCTCTCCGCCGACGTTTCCCTACGATAAATGGAGGCAATGTGATGAAAATACTGACCACGCCGAAGGAATTGCAGGACTACGCCAAAAGCGTCAGGGACGCAGGTGAGACGATCGCCCTCGTGCCGACGATGGGCGCGCTGCACGCCGGCCACCTCTCGCTCGTCCGCACGGCGCGAGAAAGCGCGGACCGCGTCATCGTCTCCGTCTTCGTCAATCCCGTGCAGTTCGGCCCAACCGAGGATTTCGACGCCTACCCGCGCACCTTCGAGGAAGACGTGGCAAAGCTCGAAAAAGCGGGCGTTGATGCCGTCTTCCACCCCGCGCCCGAGGCGATGTACCCCGCGGGCTACGCGACCTACGTCGAAGTCACGGGCGCGCTCACAGACAAGCTCTGCGGCGCAAGGCGCCCCGGCCACTTCCGCGGCGTGGCGACCGTCGTTTTGAAGCTCCTCCTGCTCTCGGGCGCGGCGAAGGCGTTCTTCGGGCAGAAGGACGCGCAGCAGGTCGCCGTACTCACGCGCATGGTTCTCGACCTCGGCGTTCCGACCGAAATCGTCATGTGCCCGATCGTGCGCGAAGCGTCGGGACTCGCGCTCTCCTCACGCAACACCTACCTCGCGGACGAAGAGCGCACGGCAGCCCTCGTCCTCTCGCGCAGCCTGCAAGAAGCGCGCGAGGTCTACGAGACGGGCGAAAAGCGCGCGAAGGTGCTCAAGGAGATCACCGCCGCCCAGCTGGCGGACGAGCCGCTGGCAAACATCGACTATGTGGAGATCTATTCCTTTCCGGAGCTCACCGAGATCGAGAAGATCGACCGCCCCGCGCTCCTCGCCGTCGCCGTCTTCATCGGCAGGACGCGACTCATTGACAATATCATTCTGGGGGAAGAAACATGCTGCTGAATCTGATGAAATCAAAAATCCACTGCGCGACCGTCACGGAAGCAAACCTCGCCTACATGGGCAGCATCACCATCGACGAGGCGCTCATGGAGGCGGCGCACATCGTAGCGCACGAGCGCGTGCAGGTCGTCGACAACAACAACGGTGCGCGCCTTGAGACGTATGTGATTGCAGGTGAGCGCGGCTCGGGCGTCATCTGCCTGAACGGCGCCGCCGCGCGCTGCGTGCAGCCCGGCGACGTCGTCATCATCATGTCCTACGCCATGATGACGGAAGACGAAGCGCGCGCCCATACGCCCACCGTCGTCATGGTCGACGGGAAGAACCGCCTGCAAGAGACGCGCGGCGCCGAGCAGCACGGCACGATCGCCTGAAAAGGCGGCAGCGCGCGAAAAAGCTGCTCTTTGTCACCTCGTCATACAAGAGCCAACTGTCCTTTCGGGGCGCCGCACTCGCATATCAACGGGGCGGACGCCCCATTTTTCTTTCTGCACCTTTACAAGTCACCCCAATTTATGGTAACATAAGCCTTGTTATTTTTATGCACTATTGTCCTTTGACAATGGAGGTTGACTTATGGAAAATCTTATCCCGCTTCTCAATTCCATCGATTCCGTGCTCTGGGGACCACCGCTCATCACCCTGCTCGTGGGTACGGGCATCATCCTGACCGTGCGCCTGCGCCTGCTGCAGGTCGTGCACCTGCCGCTCGCGCTATCCTTGATCTTCCGTGCGAGAAACCGCGGCGAGGGCGATGTGTCGAGCTTCAAGGCGCTCTGCGTCGCGCTCGCCGCGACCGTCGGCACGGGCAACATCGTCGGCGTCGCGACGGCGGTCAAGGCGGGCGGCCCGGGCGCCATCTTCTGGATGTGGATGGCAGCCTTCTTCGGCATGGCGACGAAGTACGCCGAAGGCCTCCTCGCCATCAAATACCGTACGACGGACAGCCACGGCGACATCGCGGGCGGCCCGATGTTCTACATAGAGAAGGGGCTCGGGCGCGCGTGGCGTCCCATGGCGATCTTCTTCGCCTGCGCCTGCGTGCTCGTCGCCTTCTTCGGCATCGGCACCTTCCCACAGGTCAACGCCATCGTCGACAGCATCGAGATCTCCTTCGGCGTGCCGCGCTGGGCGACGGACTTCGCCGTCACGGCGCTCATCGCCGCCATCACGCTCGGCGGCCTCAAGAGCATCGCGCGCGTCGCCGCCGCCATCGTGCCCTTCATGGCGCTTTCCTACATCGCGCTTTCCCTCATCCTCATCGTCATGAACATCGACGCGCTGCCGCACGCCATCGCCCTCATCCTGCAGAGCGCTTTCACGGGCGAGGCGGCCGTCGGCGGCTTCGCCGGCTCGACCATCATGATGGCCATGCAGAACGGCATCGCACGCGGCGTCTTCTCGAACGAATCGGGACTCGGCTCCGCGCCCATTGCATCCGCCGCATCGAAGACGAAGCGCCCCGCCGAGCAAGGCCTGATCTCCATGACGGGCACCTTCATCGACACGATCATCATCTGCACGATGACGGGGCTCGCCCTCATCCTCACGGGCGTCTGGTCGGGGGATACGGCGGGCGCCGCCATGACGAGCGCGGCGTTTGCCGCAAACTACGGCGCAATCGGCAGCCACCTTCTGACGATCGCCCTCGTGCTCTTCGCCTTCACGACGATCCTCGGCTGGAACTACTACGGCGAACGCGCAATTATCTACCTCTTCGAGCGCAAGGGCGTCCTGCCGTACCGCCTGATCTTCATCGCGCTCGTCGCCTCGGGCGCATTCTTGAAGCTCGAAGCAATCTGGATCCTCGCCGACATCGTCAATGGCCTCATGGCGATTCCGAACCTTATCGCCCTGCTGCTCTTATCGGGCGTTATCGTGCGAGAAACGAAGCTCTACATGGAGTATGTCAAGCGCCACGCAAGGATCAAACATTCGTAAGTACACAGACCGCGCAAAAAAGGAGCCATTCTTCTGCCGTGAAGGGTGGCTCCCTTTTTTTCGTCCGTCTTGTCGATATTCGGTGAACTCAGAGCGGCTCAAAGCAGTTGATTCATTTTACCGAGCTCCTGCACGCGCTCAAGCGAAAACTTCGAGATGCGTGAAATCGTTTCCAGCGGCAGTTTATCCCGCAGCATGCCCAGGACAATATCAACCTTGCCTTGTTCTATGCCTTGTGCCACCCCATAGGCCCGCGCTTCTTTCGTAAGTTTTTCCATCGCTTCACACATCGTTGCCACTCCTTCCTCGTTCTCTTTGAGATATCTCACGCGCTCTGCCAGTACAGGATAGTACATATCATCTGCTTTCGTGCAGCGAAAATCATGCATGAGCCTGCCCAGAGGTGTATTTTCATCGGTTATGGAACTGTTGACGTAGATGATATGTGAACCATCGTGGAAGCTCTTGCCATTTTCTTTAATTATACGCTCGATCGTGTATATCGGCAAGCCGTCACCAAGCACATCCGTCTCCGTGATGAAAATCACATATGACTCCGGCAGATTTTCATAATCTTCTCCCGGCAGAAGCACGTTAGCATCCATGATACTGCCATGATACCTCGCCCGTTGCTCACCTGCCCCCTTGCCGCCGCGCTGAATCTCGACGTTGATCTCCTTATCGTCCGCAAAGGCGTGAATGTCCAACCGAACACTGCGTCCGTGTAGATTCTTCAGCGTATCCTGTGTAACAGCTTTTGTGGCTTTGACCTCCGGCTTGCGCAAAACGATCTGCAAGACCAAGTCGATACATTCCAAACTGCCCTGAAATGCTGCCGTCATGAAATTATCATCCAGCAATCGGAAGCCTTTAAGAACTTCCAGAAACTTCTGCCGCCATAATTCTTTCTCTTCCGGATTCACAGCGATTTATCTCCCCACACAATCGTTTTATCAAAAGATCATATGCGCGACTACATAGCCTACGCAGCAGCCGGAGATGACGCCGATGAGGCCGGGGATCATGAAGCTGTGGTTCAGCAGGTACTTGCCGATGTGCGTTGTGCCCGAGCGGTCGAAGCCGATGCATGCGAGGTCAGACGGGTAGGTCGGCAGGAAGAAGTAGCCGTAGCACGCCGAGATGAAGGACAGGATCAGCACGGGATCAACGCCGACGTTGAGCGCCATGGGCACGACGATGGCGATCGCCGCCGCCTGCGAGTTCACGAGCTTCGACGTGAAGAAGGCGATGATGGCATACGCCCACGGATACGCCTGCACGGTCGAGCCCCGCGCAGATGACGCCCGTCAAGGTCGCCGGAATCGTGACCTGCTTCGGATTGTTGCGCAGGAGCTTTTCCGCATACTTGAGCATGACCGTGAGGCCGCCCGACGTCTGCAAAAAGCCCGCGCATGTGACAACTGCGAGAATCGTCAGCATGACGGAGA
>CAMURM010000124.1 GCA_947097535.1 uncultured Selenomonas sp. | reverse complement strand
GTCAAGTCCGTCTATCCCGACTACGACTTCCGCTTCTATGTGCCGCCGTCGAACATCATGAGTCCCGAGGGGAAAGCCGCGATCCGCAAGGTGTTCCCCGAGGTCATCGCCTTCGGCTCTCTGTTCGACGGGCCGGCGAATGAGCGCTCCTACTATCAGGATTTTGAGCGCAAGGACGGCGTCTTTGAACTGCCGCGCATCAGCTCGGGTCATGAGGATGACGGGCTCATGCTCTGGCAGGAAATCAGTGCGCTGAACTATATCGGCGTGTTCTCGCATTTCATTCATCCGGACGAATTGTTCTACGAGGAGAGCGCGAACATGACGTGGCGGGGCATGTCGGAGGGGCTGAAGAGCTTCATGCACAAGATCCGCGTGCGCTATCCGTGGCTGACGGCGGAAACGATTTCGGACAGCCTGCCGCTCTTTTCGGATTACTTCGATATGGATTACCGCGTGCGCCGGACAGAGGATCGTCTGGAGCTTTATTCGTGGGGCACGGGCGGCGAGCTGCGCTTCTTGCTGCGCACGGCGAAGGAGATCGAGCGCACGGAAGGCTGCACGGCGGAATTTGCCGATGACGGCGTTTACCTCGTCCGCACGAGCGAGGCGCGAGCCTGCATCTATTGGAAAGGAGAGAAGTGATGCGCATCTGTCTGTTGGCGGAAGGTTCTTATCCCTACGTCGTAGGCGGCGTGTCCTCGTGGATTCAGATGCTCATGGAGGGGCTTCCCGAGCATGAGTTCGTCGTCTACACCATCGGCGCGGAGATGAAGGATCGCGGCAAGTTCAAGTTCAAGCTGCCCGCGAACTGCGTCGGCATCGAGGAGGTGTTCCTCGACGAGATCCTCTCCCTGCGCGCTTCCGATATGCTTGAGGGCATCTTGACGCACGACGATTGCCAGGCGCTCTACGAGCTTGTGCGCGGTGAGCGCGACATCCCGCTCAAGCGGCTGTTGGAAGTCTTCGCCTACGGGCGCTGGAAGTCGCCGCTCGCCGTCTTCATGTCGAGCGACTTCTTCGATGTGATCGTGCGCGTCTATCGTGAGCAGTACGAAAATCTGCCGTTCACGGATTTTTTCTGGACGATGCGCTCGATGCTCCTGCCGCTCTTCTACCTGCTGCAGCAGAAGCTGCCCGAGGCGGACGTCTACCACAGCGTCGCTACGGGCTACTGCGGCGTCATCGGCGGCATGGCGGCGACGCGCTACAAGAAGCCGTACATGATCACGGAGCACGGCGTCTACTCGCGCGAGCGCGAGGCGGAAATCTTGAAGAGCGACTGGGCGAAGACGGACTTCAAGGGCGTGTGGATTCGCTACTTCTACTACCTCGCACGCCTTTCGTACCACAGCGCCGATCGCCTCTACACACTCTTCGAGCACAACGGCAAGATCGCCGCTGACCTCGGCTGCGATCCGGAAAAGATCACGATCGTGCCGAACGGCGTGCGCATGGAGCGCTTCTCTGCCGTTCCCGAGCTTCGCGATCACAAGGAACCGATCACGATCGGCGCGGTCGTGCGCGTCGTGCCCATCAAGGACGTCTTGACGCTCCTTCGCGCCTTTGCCATCGTCAAGCGCGAACTGCCCGACGCGCACCTCGTCGTCATGGGCGGACTCGAAGAAGATCCCGACTACGTTGCAGTCTGTCACCGCACGGTGCGCATGCTCGGCCTTGAAGATGTGACCTTCACCGGCTCCGTCCCCGTGGCAGAATATCTGCCGAAAATGGACGTCCTCGTCCTGTCGAGCATCAGCGAGGGGCAGCCGCTCGCCGTCTTGGAAGGATTCTCGGCGCACCGCCCCTACGTGACGACGGACGTCGGCTGCTGCCGCGAGCTGATCTACGGCGACAGCGGCGACGATCTCGGCACGGCGGGCGCGGTCGTCGCGCCGCTCGACTACGAGGCGATGGCGCACGAGATCGTGCGGCTCGCGAAGGACTACGAGCTGCGCCGCTCGATGGCGGCCATCGGCTTTGCCCGCACGAAGTCGCGCTACACGCACGAGCAATTCATTGAGTCGTATCGCAGGGCTTATCAGGACATAGGAAAGGAGGGGGCACATGGCGGGCGTCGGATTTGAACTCAAGCGTCTCTTTCGGGCGCGCACGGCGACGGGGCATCTCAAGGCGTACTCGTATTCCGCCATCGTCACGACGGGGCCGTTCGCCCTTTTGACGAGCATGGTGCTGCTGATCCAGACGCTCTTCCAGCTCCACGGCACGTCACAGGCGGAATCGGCGGTCTATCTTGGCGCCGTCGTCTATTCCTTCGTGTTTTCTCAGCTGCTCTCATGCGGCTTCACGATCGTCCTGACGCGCTACCTCGCGGACTGCATCACCGTGCAGCACTACCGCGATGTGACGCCGTCGCTCTTCGGCATGAGCGCGATCCTGCTCGTGCTCGGCGCTGCCGCCTCCGCGCTCTTCTTCTGGGACAAGCCACTCGCCTTCGAGCTGAAACTCCTGTCGTACCTCTTCTTTTCGGAACTGCTGCTCGTCTGGACGGCGAGCGTCTATCTGACGGCGGTCAAGCGCTTCAAGTACCTGATCCTCGGCTACCTTGCGGGCGTCCTTTTAAGCGTTGCGCTCGCGGCGCTCCTCTTGGAGCTGGCGTGGCTTTCGCCTGCGGCGGCGGCGCTCTTTGCCATGGACGTCGGCATGGGCGCACTCGTCCTCTTCTTCTTCCTCTATGTGACGAGCCGCTTCGGCTTGCCGAAGGACGGCATGCTCTTCGCCTTCCTGCCCTATCTCGGGCGGCACGGGCGGCTCTTCATCGGCGCGTTCGGCTACACGCTCGGGCTTTTCCTGCCGAACATCCTCATCTGGCAGGGGCCGTGGGGCGTGCTCATCGAGGACACGTTCCTCTACGCGCCGCGCTACGACGTCGTCGTCTTCTACGCGCTCCTTTCCATCCTGCCGCTCACGACGATGTTCGTCGTCAAGGTGGAGACGCATTTCTACGAGCGCTACGCGCAGTATTTCACCTCCATCACGCACGGCGGCAACCTTCAGATGATCGAGGACGCGCGAAAGGATCTGCTCTACGTCATGTGGTTCGAGCTGCGTCAGGCGTTCGAGTTCCAGTTCGTCTTTACGCTCGTCTTTCTGGCCTTTGGCAACTATGTGCTGTCGTTCGCCGGACTCGATTACAACTCGGTCAACATGTTCAACGTCATGCTCTTTGCCGCGTTCTTCGCGGGCGCTCTGCAGGTTCTCATGATCATGCTTGAGTACTTCGACTTCCAGAGCGGCGTCTGGCGCATCGGCGCAATCGCGGCGCTCGGGAATCTCGCGCTGGGTCTTCTCTCTCTCTATCTCGGGGAAAAGAGCTACGGCTTCGGCTTCTTCCTCGCGACGACGCTTGCGCTCGCCTACGGCATCTGGGCATTGATGCGCTTCGCCAAGGGCATCAACTACTATGTGTTCTGCGCACAGCCCGTCTTCTATCGGGCCGACGCGGGGATTTTCCAAAAGATCGCATATTGGCTCTACGGGGAGGAGCTTCCCGATCTCGAAAGGATGGAAAAAGCATGAGCATACTACAGAAGATGAAACGTCGCAGGGCGCTCGCACTCCTCAAGAGAGCCTGCACCCTGACGCTCGCTCTCGGCATGACGTCGGGCGCGGCGTCGGCGGCGAGCCACGACGCCCTGCACGATGTCTACGGCTACTTCTCCTACATGATGAACGTCCGAGACGAGATACGATCCCACCGCGCGGCTCTCGCGGCTCTCGCCGAAGCGCGGGCGGACGTGGAAAGCGCGCGCGCCAACCTCGTCGAGGCGCAGGAAGCGACGCGGGACGCCGCCGCCAACCTTGCGCTCGCCATCCAAAACCTGCGCGCGGCAGAAGAGCATCTCGCCGCCGTTCGCAAGGCGCTCGCGTCGGCCGAAGAAGCGAGCGCCTTGCGAACGGAAGAAGCGATCGCGGCGCAGAACGCTGAAGCAGACTACGCACCCGAGGTTGAGACGCAGCGCACGGCACTGGAGTCGCTCTACCGCGAGGCAGACAATCTCTCGCGTGCCGCGGGCACGACGGACGGGGAGAATCCCGATCGCGAGAAAGTAGTCGCACGTATCCTCGCGGAAGTCGGCTACGAGCAGAACCGCATCGTCGACGCGCAGCGCATGGTCGAAGAAGCCCTTGCTGCCGAGCGCGGCACGACGCCGGACGCGGCTGGCGCAAAGCTCGCGGCCGTATCATCCGAGGTCGATGCGGCGCAGGCGAGGCTCGACGCGATGGAAGCGCAGCTCGATGCGCTGACGGCTCTGCGCGAGCAGGCGGAGGACGCGGAGCGCGACGCGCGCGAACTCGTCGCCGACTACACGCAGGAAGCCCAAGCGAGCGAAGCCGACCTCGCCGAGAGCCGCAAGAACAAGGAGGAAGCGGAAACGTACGACGCGGAGGCGAAAGCCTGGGCGCTGCAGGCAGCGGACGAGCAGAAGGCTGCCGAGCATCGGCTCCTCCAGAGCGAGCATGATCTCGCCTATTTCGGTGAAGGCGCGGGCGCGGAGACGGGCGTCGAGTACTACACATGGCACGGTGAGAGAGCGGGGCATCAGCTCTATCTGCCGCTTTCGTACTTTTCGCGCACGCACGCGGGCAAGACGAAACTCGACTACGGCATCTCCGCGGGCTACGTCAAATCCCATACGGGATTTGACAGCGGTGTCTCGGGCTTGACGGATACGCAGGTGAGTGTTACGATTCACAATGAAAAGCCTCGGACGAGCGTTCATTACGGCCTCTCGGTCAACCTGCCGACGGGCGAGAGCAAGATTTATCAGCGTGCTGCCGTACCCGAAGGACTCGCGCGCTTCACCGACTTCGGCGCGGGCTGGCAGTTCACCCCGAGCGTCGAGGTCACGCATCGCATCAGCGAGCGCGACCGCCTGACGGGGAGGTTCAGCTACGCATTTCGGAATGGGTATGACTACACAAGGGAATCTTCTACCTTAAAAATGCTGGAGTCTTTCTTGCAGGCTGAGGGAATCACGCTTGGACAAGGTTTGAACGAAGTGCTTGCATATTTCCCCGGATACTCGTTGGATGTATTTACCAATAAGGATGAATTGACCGATGAGGATAAGAAAAAAGGAAAAGAAATCGTCCGGTATGTGAACGATTGGCTCAAGAAGAACAATATAGCCACAGGAAACGAGATAACGTATGATTATCTTCGCAGTTTAGGGGAAACGGTTCGTCCAAACGAAGTTTCGACCAGAGACATTGTCATGGATGCTGTTCCCGAAGCGCACGTTTCACCGGGGAATATCTTTGCGCAGGAAATCGAATATCTGCATATAGGAAATAAAAATCAGTATATGGTGCAGTTCTATCATAATTCTACAACGTCTGCATCTCAAACAGCTATTCTGCCTGATTATTCCTATCTGCGAGACGGAAAGCTTCATCTAGGATGGCGCACGACCAACTACCGCGACGGCGACGACTGGGAGCTTCGCTTCTTCTACAACCAAGCTGTTTCCGCGAAAGATGAAGTGCGCTTCTACACCATCTATGCGCTGACCGAAGCGGCCAAGGGCATCGCTTCAGAGGAAGTCGCGCGGCAGTACTACGGACTCGGCCTGCGTCACCGCGTGTCCGACAAATTGACGTGGCAGATCATGGCGCACTATCAGAACGTGAGCACGACCTACGACCC
>CAMURM010000123.1 GCA_947097535.1 uncultured Selenomonas sp. | reverse complement strand
ACTCGGATTCCAAGAATCTTCAGCCGATGTTTTTCCAAGCACAGCTTGTGGACGGTGTGCTCGACCTTAGGGATTGCGAGGTGTATCGGTGAATGCTCCAAGCACTGGTTGAAAGATATGAGACGGAGTGCAAAGAGGGACGGTTGCCCAGAGATGGTTGGGAGAAGCGTAATGTTTCCTTTGCGCTCTTGCTTTCCAAAGAAGGAGAATTGCTTCAAGTATTGCCGCTCATCCAGAAGGTTTTGCGCGGCAAGAAGGAAGTGGATCGACCGCAGGAACTTATTGTTCCGGCAGGAGAAACGAGAACGGTTGGCATAGCCCCGTTTTTCCTTTGCGATAATTCGTCGTATTTTTTAGGGGCTGATCTGAAAGGAAAGCCCAAGCGTACGGCAGAATGTTTTGCGGCTGCGAAGGCCCTGCACGAGGAGATCCTGGATGGTGCTGCGTCGGACGCTGCTCGCGCTGTCATCGCTTTTTTCGGGCACTGGCAGGGCGGTGAATCGATGGTGCACACGCATCCGGCTCTCGCGCCCTATGCCGATGAGATTCTTGCCGGGGCGAATCTCGTATTCCGTGTGGACAGCACCTTTGTGCACGAAGAGCCGGCCGTGCGTGAGGCATGGGAAACGCATCTTGATGCGAGCGGCGCTGAGGAAGAGCGCCGCTGTCTCGTGACGGGCACATTGGCGCCGATCGCTGTCAAGCATCCGGCGCTCAAGGGCATCACAGGCGCTCAAGCAACGGGAGCCATGCTCGTCTCCTTCAATGCCAATGCCTACGAATCCTACGGTCACGACGGCGAGCAGGGCGGTAACGCGCCCGTATCGAAGAAGGCGGCTTTTGCTTACGGCACGGCGCTCAACGCTCTGCTTGCTGATCGCGAACATACGAAAATCATAGGCGACACGACGATGGTCTATTGGGCCGAGGAGGAGAGCGAGGCGGCACAAGACTTGCTTTGCGGCATGCTTTTCGGCGATGAAGATAAGATGACCGACGACTTGCTTGACGCCGTGCTGAAAAAGGTGCAGGCAGGGGCGGCTATCGACTACGAGGGCGTGGCAATCTCCTATGCCAATCCTTTTTATATCCTGGGGCTGGCGCCCAATGCGGCGCGGCTTTCCGTACGCTTCTTCCTGCAGGGTTCTTTCGGGGATTTCTTGAGGAATCTCGCCCTGCACATGGAGCAGATGAAGATTGTCCGCCCGAGCTGGGAGACGCGCAGCAATGTGCCGTTGTGGGAGCTTCTGCGTGAAACGGTGAATCCAAACGCCAAGGTGAAGATGGCCTCTCCCATCATGGCAGGAGCTATGCTGCGGGCCGTTTTGACCGGCGGCAAGTATCCCGTGTCCGTATTCCAAAACATTTTGCTGCGCATTCATGCGGAGCAGGGAGAGCGGAAAATCAATGCAAGGCGCGCCGGCTTTTTGAAAGCATATTTGATGCGAAATCGAGGGAGGAAGATCGCTGTGGCATTAGATGAAAACTCGACCGATGTTGCTTATTTGCTCGGACGCTGGTTCGCCGTCTTGGAAGAGGTGCAGGAGAAGGCGAATCCTGAGATCAAGGCGACGATTCGCGACCGTTTCTTTGATTCTGCCTGTGGAACGCCGGCGCATGTGTTCCCGATGCTGCAGAAGCTCGCGCTTCATCACTTGAAAAAGTTGGAAATGGCTCCCAGAGTCTATTTGGACAAGAAGCTGTCGGAGATCATGGGAAAGTTGGACGCCAAGGATATGCCGCGCCATTTGCCACTTGAGGAGCAGGGCGTATTTATCCTTGGTTACTATCATCAGAAGCAGAAGCGGTACGAAAAGAAGGAGGAAAAGTAAATGGCGGAAGCAATCAAAAATCGGTATGATTTTGTCATTCTTTTTGATATCGAAAACGGCAATCCGAACGGCGATCCCGATGCGGGCAATATGCCGCGCGTCGATCAAGAGACCGGACACGGACTGGTCACCGACGTTTGCCTCAAGCGGAAGATTCGCAACTACGTGGAAACGGCGCAGGAAGGGAAGCCGGGCTATCGCATTTACATCAAGGAAAACGTGCCGCTCGCTCAAAGCGACCAAGAGGCCTGTGACTACCTCGGCATCAAGGACATCAAGAAGGTCAAGGCCTCAGATCCTGCGATCGACGGCAAGATTCGCGACTTCATGTGCAGCAATTTCTTCGATATCCGCACTTTCGGCGCCGTCATGACGACCTTCGTGCAGGGAGCGCTGAACTGCGGGCAGGTACGCGGTCCCGTGCAGCTCGGCTTTGCGCGCAGCATCGATCCCATTCTGCCGCAGGAGATTACCATCACGCGCACGGCGATCACGACGATCAAGGATGCGCAGACGAAGAAGACGGAAATCGGCCGCAAGTTCATCGTACCCTACGCGCTCTATAAGGTCGAAGGCTATGTCTCGGCAAACCTCGCGCGCAAGACGACGGACTTCTCCGAAGAGGATCTGGCTCTTCTGTGGCAGGCGATCCTGCGTATGTTCGAACTCGACCGCTCGGCGGCGCGCGGCAATATGGCGACGCGCGAGCTCATCGTCTTCCGCCACGAAAGCGAGCTTGGCAATGCGCCCGCCTATCAGCTTTTTGAGCGCGTCCATGTCAAAAAGAAGGTGGCGGATGAGCCGGCGCGCAGCTATCAGGACTATGAAGTCACCGTTGACGAGGCAGATCTGCCCGAAGGCGTGACCTGCACGCGCATGCGCTGATGGCGTATCGGGAAGAGGAGTGGCTGGATGTCGCCGGCATCCAGCATTTCCTCTTTTGCCGCAGGCAATGGGCACTCATCCACATCGAGCAGCAGTGGCAGGAAAACCTGCACACCGTCGAAGGGCAGATCGTCCATGAGAAGTGCCACGACGGCAGCCTGCGCGAGTCGCGCGGCGATTTGCTCATAGCGCGAGCTCTGCGTATATCTTCGGCAAAGCTCGGCGTGAGCGGCGTTTCGGATGTCGTGGAATTTCATCGGGAAAGCGTCGGCGCCCGCCTGCATGGGCATGAAGGCTTTTGGCGCCCTGTACCCATCGAGTACAAGCGAGGCAAGCCGAAAGACGGCGAAGAAGATGTTTCCCAGCTCGTCCTGCAGGCGCTCTGCCTTGAAGAAATGCTTTGCTGTCGGATTCCGTTGGGGTATCTCTTTTACGACGAAATCCATCGGCGCCAGAAGGTGGAAATCACGCAATCTTTGCGCGAAGAAGTGCTGCAGGCGCTCGATGAAATGCACAAAGCCTTTTCGCGCGGCGTTACCCCGAAGGTAAAAGCGACGAAGAAATGCCGCAGCTGTTCTCTGAAAGATCTGTGCCTGCCGAAGCTGGAAAAAACGGCGGCTGTGGATGGCTATTATGCGGCTGCGCTGAAAGGGGTGTGAGATATGCGCCATATGCTCAATACCCTTTTCGTTTTGACCGAAGACGCCTATGTCGCGCTCGAAAATGAAAATGTCGTCGTGCTGCAGGAAGAAAAAGTGCTGGGGCGAATACCGCTGCTCACTTTGGAAAATATACTTTGCTTCACCTACAAGGGCGCAAGTCCCGCCCTGATGGGCGCCTGCGCGCAGGCGAAAATCGGCCTTTGCTTCTTCAGCCCGCGCGGACGCTTCCTCGCGCGCTCCTGCGGCGAGGTGCGAGGTAACGTGCTCCTGCGAAAAGAGCAGTATCGGCGCTCGGAAGACGAGGTGGAGAGTGCGAGACTTGCAGCCAATTTCCTTTTCGGCAAAATCTTCAACACGCGCACGATCATCGAGAGAATGAAGCGCGATCATCCGCTGAGTTTGGATCTGACGGCGCTCGCACAGGTGAGCGCGGAGCTCAAAAGCAGCCTGCATACCTTGCGCCGGACGCAGTCGCTCGACGAGATGCGCGGCATCGAAGGAAATGCTGCACACCTGTACTTCGCGCTGTTCGACCAGTTCATTTTGCAGAATAAAGCGGAGTTTTCCATGGAAGGCCGCCTCAAGCGTCCGCCGCTTGATCGCGTCAATGCCATGCTGTCGTTCCTTTATACCGTGCTGGCGCATGACTGCGCCTCCGCTTTGGAAGGCGTGGGACTCGATGCGTATGTCGGTTTTCTGCACCGCGACCGCCCGGGAAGAGAATCTCTGGCGCTCGACCTCATGGAAGAACTGCGCAGCCTCTTCGTTGACCGCCTCGTGCTCACATTGATCAACAATCGCATCATCCAGCCGGAGCATTTCGAGAAAAAGGAAAACGGCGCCGTCTGGCTCAGCGATACAGGTCGAAAGGTCGTTTTGAAGGAATGGCAGGATAGGAAACGGGAGCAGATCACGCACCCCTTTCTCAAGGAAAAACTTTCGTGGGGACTCGTACCCCATGTCCAATCGCTGCTTCTCGCAAGATATTTGCGCGGCGATTTGGAGGAATATCCGGCGTTCTTGTGGAAATAGGTTCATAGAACATGGAGGTGGGCGGTGGAATGCTGATTCTCGTGACATACGATGTCAATACAGAAACACCCGCCGGCTGCACACGCCTAAGAAAAGTGGCAAAATGCTGCGTGCGCCATGGCCAGCGCGTGCAAAATTCCGTGTTTGAATGCGTCCTCGATGAAGCCCAGTTCTGCGCCCTGCGGCACGAATTGACCACGCTGATTGACCCGGAAAAAGACAGCCTGCGCTTCTATAATCTGGGCAATAAATACACGGGAAAAACGCAGCACATCGGCGCAAAACCAAGTTACGAAGCTGAAGGGACACTTATGCTGTAGGAACTTCGCGTTCGTAAAAAGGCGTCGGAAAATCTTAAGGAAGTGCTGAATTTATCAGTGATTCTTTGATGCGAACATGTATCACACATAAGGTTTTTCGGCGAGAAATGCCTACAAGAACACGACTCAAAATGAGGTTCGCGAAAAACACCGTGCAAACGGTGTAATGGAGACCGTGTGAGTAGGTACTGTCGCGCCCCTCGCGGGCGCGTGGATTGAAACGCCGAGCTTGCCATAACGGAAACCGTCCGCCTCCGGTCGCGCCCCTCGTGGGCGCGTGGATTGAAATAAGATTGCCGATGTGACGGAGGGCTTACAGCAGTCGCAGCTCGCTCTCGACCTCAATTTGGAAAGCAAGACGTACCACGTGGAGGTAGCGCGGAAAGTCCTTGAAGCCTACATGCCGAACATCGAACCTGCGACATACGACGCCATCATCGAGGAGCTTGAGAGAGTAGCGGCGGTCACCGAGCAGGCGCGGACGTACGGGGAGAACGAACATGAACCTGAAAGCGACGTATGAGGTCGTCGCGTGGTTTGAGCTGCACATCCGAGAGCTGCTTGCCCAAGGCGTCCCGGTGGAAGAGGCGGTGCGCCGCGCCTACGCGCTTTATCCGGTCATGCAGGTCATGGCAGATGAGGCGCAGGCGCAGATCATCGCCGAGGCTGTGCGCGGCTACGGCGGGGCGCTGCCCGACGGTGTCAGCGACCGACTCTTTACGCACAGCTGGGCGCCGGATAAGCTCACGCTCTCCGAGCGCACGACGCGCGGTGGTCTGCTGGTGCAGGCGCTCGTCGCGCAGGCGATCAAAAAGCAGCTGCGGAAAAGCACGACGTATCGTCAAACGGCGCTCACGATTTTTGACGGCTACCAAAAAGGCGGCTTAAGGAAGCGCTGATAAAATGAGGTCGCCCAGATTTGCACAGATGCGCTGTATCTA
>CAMURM010000122.1 GCA_947097535.1 uncultured Selenomonas sp. | reverse complement strand
TCTACGACAACCGCATCGTGCGCCCCGCCGCCAAGTACGTCGGCACGATGGAAGATTATGTCCCGAGGGAGGCACGCTAAATGACGACGAAAACCATCACCGTATTCAAGGGCGACGGCGTCGGCCCCGAGATCACCGACGCCGTCCTCGAAATCCTCGAGAAGGCGGGCGCAAGCCTCGCATACGAAGTCTTCAACGTCGGCGAAGCCGAGTACGAGCGAAACGGCGCCCTGATTCCCGACGCCGGACTTGCCTCCTTTGAAAAGACGCACGTCCTCTTGAAGTCCCCCATCACGACGCCCGTCGGCAAGGGCTTCCGCTCGCTCAACGTCACGCTGCGCACGAAGTACGACCTCTACGCGAACATCCGTCCCGCGAAGTCGAACGAAGCCGTCAAGACGCCCTTCCCCCACGTCGACCTCATCACCTTCCGCGAAAACACGGAAGACCTCTACGTCGGCGTCGAAGAAGAAATCGACGCGAATACCGTCCACGCGACGAAGATCATCACGCGCGAAAAGAGCGAGCGCATCTGCCGCGCCGCCTTCCGCTACGCCGAGGCGCACGGGCGCAGGAAGGTCACCTGCGTCCACAAGGCGAACATCATGAAGCTCTCCGACGGCCTCTTCCGCTCCGTCTTCTACGAAGTCGCGAAGGAATTTCCCGCCATCGAAGCCGACGACAAGATGGTCGACGCCGCCTGCATGCTGCTCGTCATGCGCCCCGAAGTCTTCGACATCATGGTCATGCCGAACCTCTACGGCGACATCGTCTCCGACCTCACGAGCGGCCTCATCGGCGGCCTCGGCCTGCTGCCGTCGAGCAACATCGGCGACAAGATGGCGATGTTTGAAGCCGTGCACGGCAGTGCGCCCGACATCGCCGGCAAGCACATCGCGAACCCCACGGCGTTCCTGTGGTCCGCCTGCATGATGCTCGAACACCTCGGCGAAGACGAGACGGCAGCAAACATCCGCCGCGCCGTCGACGAGGTGCTCAAGGACGCGCGCAGCCTGACGCCGGATCTCGGCGGCACAGCGACGACGGAAGAATACACGAAGGCGATCATCGAACGCCTCTAAGAACACGAGGACTGCGCTGCGGCATCGGCTGCGGTGCAGTCCTTTTTCCTGTGCGCCCGCCTTACAATCCGTCAGCGCCCTTCGGGCTTGACTCTTTGGACGACCCGGGTGGCTGAATTTATCAGAATCTTCCCAAGAAAAGAATCTTATAAGAATCAACGGAATATGATTCCGGAGACTTGCCACAGATAAATGAGTCATATATACTAAAAAAGCAAGGTATAAATGTATATAGAATACAAAATCTGACATATTCCCCATTTCAGAAGCGGGCTTAACGTCCCGTATCCAATCAAGAACTGCCTGCTGTATGGCGGGGGAGGTCGGCGAATGGAGCCTGATAGAAGCCTATGAGTACATGGACGAAAAAAGTGATGTTCGCGGGGCTGCCGCGCTTCTTTGAGCAGCTGCTCGCCGCCTGCTTTCGCAAGGAGGCGTGGGAAATCTGCCGACTGCGCGCTGCGGAGGAGGAGCGTGCGCCGGCGGCTATGAAGACGTACGACTGCACGTGGGACAGCGCCGAGGCGGGCATGGTTCTTGCCGTAGAGAATCTGGATCTCCTCATCTACCGCCTGGAGAGCGACGCGGCAGTGGCTGCGAGCCGCCTCGACGCCGTGCTGCGCTCTGCCGCCCTGTCAAAGGTGCGGCGCGTGTTCCTGCTCTCCGATGATACGGTATTTGCGCCGCATACGGAGCCCACGGAGAAGGATGAGCCCCTGCCGCAGGGCGAGACGGGGGCTCTTTTCGTGCGTCTGGAAACCCTGGGGCTTGCCTACCGCGCACAGGGGCTTTCCGTCTCCATCCTGCGCCTCAGTGAGCTCTATGCGCCGGGGCAGACCTCGAACGACGGGTTCATCGGACGCCTTTTCGGCGCGGCTCTGATGAATCGTCCGCTGCCGCACTATGCGGATCCGGAAGCCGTTTCCTGCGGTTTCCTCGATGCGCGCGACGCGGTCTATGCGATCTATCAGGCGGCGGCGCGCGGCTTCGACGGCGCGCATCTGCACATCGCTGCAGACGCGGGCACGACGATGGAGGAGCTCTATGCGATTTGCCGTCGCTTCTTCCCGCGCATGGCGGAGGCGGCAGTCCCGCGCGAAACGGAAGGCCGCGCCATCCTCAAGAGCGTGCTCATAGAGAAAGAGCTCGGCTGGTGTCCCGTGCGGCCTCTCGCAAAAGGGCTGGAGGAGACGTGGGAGGCGATGCGCACGATGTACGACGCACGCGTCACAAACATCCGTACGATGTCGAGGCGCGCGCGTCTCGCGCGCCTGCAGCAGCGCTTCATCCCCTACGCGGAGAACCTCGCAGGCGCGGCTTTGACGGCGGGCGTGGGCGCTTTGCAGGGCGGCACGACGGTGAACGCCATGACGGCGTTCGACTTCGCGTTTCTCTACATCGGCTGCATGGGACTTCTCTACGGCAAGCAACAGGCGCTGATCGCGGCGGTGCTCTCGCTCGTGCTGCTCATTCACAGCCTTTTGGGCGCAGGCGGCGACCTCGTGGCGATGCTCTACAATCCGCGCGAGTTCCTGCACTTCGTTTCGTACTTCTTCGTCGCGGTGCTGACGGGCTACTTCGCCGACCGCGCGAGCTATCAGCAGCTCGCGGACACGCGCATCAAGCGCCGCCTGCAGAACCGCTATTCCTTTTTGGAAAATCTCTTCAAGGAAAACCTCGCCGTGAAGGATCGTTTCTATCGCCAGATCGTGAACTCAGACGACAGCATAGGCCGCCTTTACCGCATCGTTTCGCGCCTGGATTCCGTTGAGACGGAGAACCTCTTCACGCAGGCGACGTCGGTCACGGCGGACATCCTCGATGTCGAAGACGTCGTCGTCTACGTCGTCGGCGAGGGCGGCTACTACCTGCGACAGAAGGTGCGCCTCGGCAGCCGGACGGGTGAGATGCCGCGCTCTTTGCGCGTCGACGACTATCCGTATCTGCAGGAAATGCTCCGGGAGAAGAAGATCTTCGTCAACCGCGATCTCATCAAGGGGCTGCCCGATCTCGCCGCGCCGATTTCCTACGAAGGGCGCGTGATCGCCGTCCTGCAGATCTATCATCTGGACTTCGAGCAGTGGAGTCTCTATGAGCAGAACCTCCTCTCCATCACCGCGCGCCTCGTTTCGAGCTCGCTCGGACGCGCCCATGCGTGGGAGCAGGAAACGGCCGGGCGCAAATATATCGACGAGACGCGCATCCTGCGCCTCGAGGAGTTTCAAAAGGTCATCGAGGAGTTCCGCGAGCGCCGCCGCATGCAGGCGGACTATCCCGTCGCTTTGCTGCCCGTCAGCGTCAAGGACGAGAGCTACCGAGAGATCGACCACAAGATTGCGAACAGCATTCGCGCCGAGGACTTCATCGGCGCGACGGCAGACGGCGTTGCCCTCCTTCTGCCCGATGTCGCGGGCAAGACGCTCGACATGGTGCGCGACCGCCTGGAAAAAGCGGGAATTGAAACAGGGGAGAGTCTTTCGCTATGATCAGCGATTTGTTTGCAGGAACAGGATACCTGCTTCTCGTATATTTCCTATTGGTCGCCGTCTATATGGCGGTCGAAGGAAAGCACCGCGGTCGGATCTCAGCGGCGGCCAAGGGCGTCTTTGCCGCCGCTCTGCCCGGCCTCGGGCTTCTTCTGCTGCTCCTTTACGAGCTTTTCGGCCAGGCGCTCGGGCTCATGAAGCGCACGGGACCGGAGGAAGAGGAGGAGGACTTCAGCATGTCCTTCGGCGATCATGCGTACGACGCGGATATCGTGCCGCTGCGCGACGTGTTCTTGATGGACGATCCGAAACTCAAGCGCAAGTTCTTCACCGACGCCATCAAGCAGAACGTCGTGGAGCGGCAGGGAATCCTCAACGAGGCCGTGCATGACAGCGACCGCGAGATCGCCTACTATGCCGTGTCGATGATGACGGCGCACATGGAGCAGCTCGGCGAGGAGCTCTATGCGCTTGAAGAGGCGATCAAGCGCGGGGTGGATGACGATATCCTGCTCGACAAGTATGTGGAGAAGGTGCGCGAGTTTCTGCTGCGCCGCTACGGCGACTCCGTGACGCGCGAGCAGCAGCACAGGCGCTACATGGAGATGCTGCGCCTCCTGTCGGAGCGCCATCCCGACCATCCAGCCTATCACGCCGAGCGCATCCGTGCGCTGATTCGTGCGGGATGCCTGGAGGAGGCGGCTGAGGCCTGCGCCGCATTCCGCGCAAGTCTCCCCGAGGCGGAGCTGCCGCTTCTCCTGACGCTTCAAATACAGCAGGCGGCGCATGAGCGCGAGGCGATGAAGGAAACGATCGAGTCGCTCAAGCGCCTGCCGACGCGCCTGACGAACGAAGCGATGCAGGCGATCCGCTACTGGGAAGGAGGTGCGGCGCGTGAATAAGCGAAGCCTTTGCCTGCTGCTCTTCATCGCGTTCTTGCTGGGCTGCTTCTTCCAATACAGCCGCTTCGACGGCTTTCTCCATCTTGACGCCCTGGGCAACCGCACGCTTGCGGCGCGCGTCCTGCGGCCGATGCCGCCCGAAGGGGCGGAAATCGCGCGCGAGAAGTTCCTCATCGTCTACGATCCCGCCGATGTCCTCAGCATGTATGCGCGGCACAATATGGAAAGGATCCTCAAGGAAAAGCGCAAGGACTACGAGAGCCGCACCGTCTACGATACGCGTCCCTTTGACGGCGCATATCAGGGCGTCGCTCTGGCGACGGGGCGTTTGGACGCGGTGAAGCTGCTGCCCGCGCTCTTGGACTATGTGCGCTCGGGCGGCACGCTGCTCGCTCTGCAAAAGATCGAGCAGACGCCCGAAAATCCTTTGCCGGCCGCCGTCCTGCAAGATTTCGGCATCGCATCCGCAGGCGAGCCTGCCGATGTTCACGGCATCCATATACGGACGAACTTCCTCGTCGGCGGCAAGGATTTCCGCTTCGGCGAAAATTCGGCGTTTACGACGCAAGTCAACAGGGTCGATCTGACCGAGGATGCTGCCGTGCAGATCGAGAGCGCCGACGGCGCGCCGCTCCTCTGGGAAAAATCACTGGGGGCGGGGCGCATTTACGCCTACAACGGCGTTGAGCGCGACGATAAGACGAACCTCGGCATCTTCACCGCGATGGCGGCGCACTGCGGCGAGGATGCGATCTATCCCGTCGTCGGCGTGAAGATCTTCATCCTCGACGATTTTCCCGCCCCTGTGCCCGAAGGGGATTTCTCGCGCATCTACGACGAACTTGGCGTAGATACGGAGACCTTTTACCGCAAGATCTGGTGGCCGTTCATCCGCCGTCTGGCACAGGAGGAGGACATCCGCTATACAGGCGCCATCATCGAGACGTACGGCGCACAGGTCAAAGGGCCGTTCCGGCCGCTTGGCGGACGCGCGGCGCGTGACGGACTGATCATCTACGGGCGCGAACTTTTGAACATGGGCGGCGAGCTCGGCCTGCACGGCTACAACCATCAGCCGCTTGCCCCTGCGGGCTACGGACAGCCGCGGCTCAACTATGTGCCGTGGGAAAGTCAGGCGGATATGGAGGAGGCACTGCGCGAGCTGAGGAACTACGTCAAGTCCGTCTATCCCGACTACGACTTCCGCTTCTATGTGCCGCCGTCGAACA
>CAMURM010000121.1 GCA_947097535.1 uncultured Selenomonas sp. | reverse complement strand
GGGAAAAGCAGGAAAGGGAGGTTTTTGATATGGTGAATTTCCAATGGGATGCAGACCTTGCCTTGGAAGTGCGAGCGGAAGAAGCTCGCGAAGAGGGCCTGTCGCAAGGTCTGTCGCAAGGTCTGTCGCAAGGTTTGTCGCAAGGCCTGTCGCAAGGTCTGTCGCAAGGTTTGGAAAATGGCATGGTGATTTCCATCCGCAGTATGATGGAGAAATTGAACCTCTCCATGGAGAAAGCAATGGATGTCTTGCAAATTCCGGTGGCAGAACGTGCGAAGTATGCTGCACTCGTCAAAGGTTGACGACTGTCAGCTGAAAAATTCCCCTCAACGATAATCGACGGAGTGCATGCGGAGAAATTTCGTATGCACTCCGTTTTTATTGGACGACCACTAAATATATCGGGTACTTCGGAAAGTGATAGCAAATAGCAGGAAAGTGATTGTGTCTTGCCCGATTTTTTATGCTAAACTAACAGTAGGATAGTATCCGTGTGCCTCAAAGGCGTGATCGCCTGGTTTTGGGGTCAAGGAGAGATATAGATTGTGAGGCGATGACGATGACGAGAAAGAAGTTTGCAATTTTAGCAACGGGGATTTTTTTCGCTGTTTGTACGGGGACGGATGTGCAGGCGGCGCCGCCCGGTGGTGCGCCCGACAGCGGTGTGGAACTGCGCCGCCAGCAGGAGCAGATGGAAAGGCTGCGCCTGGAGCGCGAGATGCAGGAGCGGCGCGGAACTGAAGAAAGCAACATAGAAGCGCCGCAGCAGCCGACCGACGAAGCGCCGGAGGAAAGGCGCTTCGTCCTGCGCGCGGTGGACTTTGATGCGTCGGAGATCCTTACGCCCGAGATGCGCGAGCCGGTTGTCGCCGACTACCTCGGGCGCGAGGTGACGCTTGCGGATCTCTATGCGCTCGTGGAAAAGCTCAATGCGCGCTATGCAGAGCAGGGCTATATCACCTGCCGGGCGTATCTGCCGCCGCAGACGATTCATGAGGGGCGCGTTCACATCGGCCTCTTCGAGGGACGCGTCGGCACAGTCGAGATTCAGGGAACAGAGCATACGCGCGATCTCTATATCAAAGACCGCATGCATCTGAAGGCGGGGAGCGTACCGCGCTATCCGGATATGGACGAGGCGATCCGCTGGTTCAATGCGACGAATGACATGACGCTGCATCTGACGCTGAAAGCGGGAGAGAAGCCGGGCACGACCGATTTCGTGCTCACGGCAAAGGAGCCGAAGAACGACGCCTTCACGCTTTACGGCGACAATTCGGGCAGTGAGACAACGGGACGCTGGCGCGAGGGTCTTTACTATACGAACCGCAGCCTCTTCGGCTGGCGCGACAGGCTGACGCTCGGATTTCTGCACACGCGGGGGCTGAACTCCTTTCTGGCGGGCTACTCCTATCCCATAGGACCTCGCGGCACGCGGCTTGAGCTTTCTTACAGCACGAATTCGACGAAGGTGATCGGCGGTCAGTACCACGATTGGGGCATCCCGGTCAACGGCCATGCCTCTTCGCTGCAGGTCATGTTTTCGCAGCCTGTGGCTGTGACTCCCTACATGAGAGCGGAAGCATCGCTGGCGCTCAGCCGCCAACATTCCGTCACCGACCTCGTCCTGCCGTCCCTGATCGACGATACCTTCACGGATGGGACGGCGGCGTTCGCCTTCACCCATTACGGGCGCGGCAAAGCGTTTTATCATCGCCATGCGTTCACTTACGGGCAATGGAAAAACGCTTCTCTGACGAAGCTCGCAAAGCCGTCGAGCTGGTACTCTTTCTATACGCTGAGCGGCGTCTATCAGATGAGCGCGGCGCATGGGCAGCTCTTCACGCTGCGGACGAATCTTCAGCTCAGCAGTACGAAAGATCTGCGCCCCTCGAAGCAGTTCTTCCTCGGCGGCGCATACAGCGTGCGCGGTTACAAGGAAAATTTGCTGGGTGCGCCGAACGGCTTTTCCTGCTCGCTGGAGTATGCGGTGCCTGTCCTGAAGAAGCCGGCAGTCAGCCTCTACACCTTTTTGGACTACGGCACGCTCTGGGGCGGCACGCAGCTCGCGGAAAATCACGTACTGTTCAGTACGGGACTGGGGCTTCGCGCGCGGCTTGAGGAAAATATATCGCTCGATATGTCGGCGGGCATTCCGCTTCGCCGTACCGTCGGCTACAGCTCGGCACCGGAAACGGTGGATCGGGCGCGCTTTCATCTCGTTTTGAACGCGCAGTTTTGAGCAGGGAGGAAATAAAAATGGCTGGATTTATGAGAAACGCAAAGCGTCGTGCAGAGAAACGCTCGCTGACGCAGAAAATATTGACTGGCCTCACTGCTTTCGGCGTCATGACGGGGCCGTGGTTCGCGCAGCTCGCAGCCGCCAATGCGATCGAGAAGGCGGATCCGACGAATAACGCGGCGACGATTACGACGAACGGCGCCGTGACGGACGTGCTGGCAGACAGTGTGCATGGGGACAACGCCATCAACACCTTCAAGCATTTTTCCCTCGATCAGGGCAATATCGCGAACCTTTATTTCGGCACGACGACGGCGGGCAACGCGAAGAACCTGATCAATTTCGTCGGCGAAGCCATCTCGATCAACGGTACGATCAATGCCGTCCGCGCGAACAAGGTTGGCGGCAATCTCTACTTCGTCAGCGTGGACGGTACGACCGTCGGCGCTTCGGGCGTCGTGAACGCAGGCAGCATCAACGTCATCACGCCGACGCAGGGCGGCTACGCGGCACTTCAGAGCAGTGCCGCGGGCGGAACTGCTCTGCCGATTGCTTCGGGCGAGGTGGCGATCAATCCGTCGGGGACGATCTCCGTCGCCGGCAAGCTGAACGCCGTGGACGGCATCCGTCTGGAGGCGGCGAACATCAATCTCGCCGGTACGGCCCGGCTGAAGACGGAGGCGTGGGTTGACTTTGCAGATCTCGTCAATACGACGGATGTCCATGGCAATCCTGTCTCGGCAAATCTCAGCGGCAATCTCGCCCTGGACGCCACGGGAAACGGCGACATCGTGCTGCGCGCCGTGGCGGACGGCATGGCTCCGGCGTCGGACAAGGGCACGCAGGAGACGTTCACCGACTTCGCACCGCGCTATCGCACGGCGACGGTCACGGCGGAGGCGGGCAGCGTCATTTCGGCGCGCTCGAAAAAGAATGCCTATACGGCAGATGAGAAAAGCGGCGGCAATGTCACCATCGAGGCGCGGGCGACGAGCCGGGATCCGGGCTGGTCGTTTGACCGCGTGCCGGAAGATCTGCAGACGACGATCGGCTCCATCGACAATCCCCTCGGGCAGATCGTCTACACGAAAGCGGACATCAAGTTCAACGGCAAGATCGATGCGAACTCGATCAAGCTCGCCGCGACCTCGACAAATTCGTACAACAGCATCAACGACAGCACGTCGTTGTCGAACCTTTCGGGCGATGTCACGGCGCCCGGCCACATGAACGAAAACCTGACGAAGATCAGGACGATCTCCGACAAGCTGAAGGTCGCTCCCGTCTACAGCTACATGGGTTCGGAAGCGAACGTCTCCGTCGGCAAGGAGGCGGTGCTGACCGCGCGTGCGCTGGGCAGCGAGAATAGGGACAAGGCGAAGGCAGCGGCGGCAGACGCCGCGAATCCCGCGCTTTCCGTCACGGCGGAGAGCAAGACGCAGAACATCGTACAGGCATCGACTTCGAGCGCCGACCCGCAGATCATAAAGCCCCAGCTCAGGCCGGAGAAGGAGCAGGCGGGAACGCGCCCGGCGGGGCAGGGACCGCAGGTCACGCATATCGACGGCGCCGCCGTCGCTTACGGCGCCTCGGACAGCAAGGCGAACGTCGTCATCGACGGCACGCTGTATGCGCCGGGAGACACCGACGTGCATAAAGCGTCGGGACTCGTCGACGTGAAGGCGCAGGCGACGAACGCCCTCGTGGTGAAAGCAAACGCAAACGGCGCGAAGGCTGCCGCAGGCACGGATCCGCTCGTCAATGCCGCCGTCGCTCTGGCGACGGGAAATAACGACGCGCATGTAACGCTCGGGGAGACGTCGAGCATCAGCAGCGCGGGCAACGATGTGCATGTGAACGCGACTGCCGAAAACAGCATCGACGTCGCGGCGGCTGTGCAGCAAAACGCCTCTGCCGTCGCACCGACGGCGGTCGCCGATCTCACCTATGAGAGCCATGCGACATTGGACATGAACGGCGCCGTCGCGGCTACGCACCATGTCGTCGGCACCGCGAACAACACGACGCTGCAGAGCAACGTCACGGCGAGCAACGCGGCTGTCGGAGCGAATCCGCCGCAGCAGATGACTCCCGCAGAAGCAAAGAACGGCGCGATCGAAGGGAATCGTCTGCAGGAAGCCTTGCAGAATCGTCAGCAGGAGCTAAGAGCCGCGCTCGATGCCCGCCAGCCGCAGGAAAAGCGCGGCATGCTGCACGGCCTCACGCAGATGTTCACGCTCGGCACGGGCGTCGCTGTGGGCGTCGAGACGAATACGGCGACGCTCAACGTCGGCAGGACGGCGAATATCGGCATCACGGACAAGGTTCCCTCGAGCGGGTATGTCGATCTCACGGCGGAAAACAATATGTCGGATCTGCACATGGCGGCGCAGGGCGGCATGGTCAATACGAAAAATGAAGGTGCGACGAAAGTCCTCGCGGACGCAGCCGTTCTCGTCAGCGTGCTTGACAACAAGGCAGAGGTCAATGTGGCGGACGGCGCTGCGGACACGAAGGACGAGCACGGGCAGACCGTGCAGCAGCACGCGAATATCACGGCAGGCACTGTGGACATCAGCGCGAACAGCCATCAGGACTACAACCGCCTGCGCGGGCTCGCTGACAATATCAATAAGATATACAGCGGCGCTGTGGATTTCATCGAACACAGCGCGGAGTTTCAGACGCTCTCGGCAGCTGAGCAGACGCAGTTCAGAGACTATGCGGCGCAGCTCGGCACTGTGGCGAACGATGCGCAATCCCGTGCAAAAAAGAGCACGGGTCTCAATATCGACGACTACGTTGGAAACGCGACGAAGGCTCCCCGGAGCGTTGCGGATATGATCACGGACGCGCTGTCCCTGGGGGCGGGCATGGAGCAGATCATCGCCGGCAAGTCGCAGGGCTTCAAGCATGAGCTGAACGTGGCGCTGACCTCCTTCACCGCGCAGGCGGTGAAGTTCCTGACGCCGGAGAACTATGCCAATTTTGGGGCGGCATCTGCGGCGAATACGGCTGCGGGCGACGGCAGCACGCTCGGCCTCGCCGGCGCGGCGAACGTCAACTTCCTCACGCAGACGGCGAACGTCCGTATCGGCGATCACGCGGCGATCACAGCGATCGACAACCCGGTGAAGATCGACGCGCGGGCGGAGCAGGCGAACGTGGTGATGAACGGCAAGCCGAACGTCAGCGTCGACACGAAGGACATCGTCGACGCCTTGCAGAGCATCCCGGGCAAAGTCAAGGATATTTACAACGATCCGACTGCGATGACGGATTTCCGCTCGGAGATGACAAATAAGCTCAAGGGCTTCATCACGATGGCGGGGACGGAGTCTGCGCCCGTTACCGTCGGCGGCACGCTGGGCATCGCACGCCATTCGTCGGCGGGGATGGTCACTGTCGGCGCCGGAGCGCGTGTGCGGGGCGCGGACTTGGTGATCGGCGCGCACAACCAGAATGTGACGACCGACCTCTCCTACAGCGCCGGCAAGTCCGGCACGGCAGGAT
>CAMURM010000120.1 GCA_947097535.1 uncultured Selenomonas sp. | reverse complement strand
ACTCCGGTGCATGTCCCGGGAATAGAGGAGGGATTTCTATGTCGTGTTTTTGGAATGGGAAAAAGAAGCTTCTTTCCGGCATGGTCGGCATCTTTGTCGTCGGCGCCGTGCTCTTTGCCGGCTGCTCGGACAGCACGGCGAAGGAGAAGGAAGACTCGGTGTCGGGAGACATCGCCATAGAGCAGGCGGCGAGCCAGAAGCCGCTTTCGGAGGCGCGCAATACGCCGGCGGTGCGCGCGGCGCGCTCGGTTGGCCCTGCGGTCGTCGGCATCACGAACAAGACGATCGTGCGCGACTGGTTCAACATGCCGGTCGAGACGGAGGGCGTCGGCTCGGGCGTCATCTTTAAGAGCGACGGCTACATCGTCACGAACAATCATGTGATCCAGGGAGCGAAGGAGATCACGGTCTCCCTGGCGGATGGGCGCAGCTTCAAGGGCAAGGTCGTCGGCTCGGATGAGCTCACGGACATCGCCGTCGTGAAGGTCAATGCGACGGGGCTGCCGACAGCGAAGTTCGGCAATTCCGATGATCTCGTCGTCGGCGAGCCTGCGATCGCCATCGGCAATCCGATGGGGCTTGAGTTCCAGGGGACGGTGACGGCGGGCGTCATCAGCGCATTGAATCGCACGCTCGACATCAGTGAGCGCCGCCTGAAGCTCATTCAGACGGATGCGGCGATCAGCCCCGGCAATTCGGGCGGTGCGCTCGTCAACGCGGACGGCGAGGTCGTCGGCATCAACAGCGCGAAGATCGCGGCGAACGGCGTCGAGGGCATCGGCTTTTCCATCCCGATCAATACGGTGCAGGAGATCATCGATCAGCTCTTGACGAACGGCTACGTCGTGCGCCCCTACCTCGGCGTTGGCATCTTCGACAAGGAGACGGCGGCGCGCGCCGGCTACACGCTGAACGCGGAGAAGGGCGTCTACGTTGAGCATCTTGAGCTCGGCGGGCCGGCGCACCAGGCGGGCATCGAGCGCGGCGACCTGATCTTGAAGGTCGATGATACGGAGACGAACACCGTGGCGGAGCTGCGTGCCGTTGTCGCGGATCACAAGGTTGGCGATCAGGTCAAGATCCTCGTTGAGAGGAACGGCAAGCAGGAGACGCTGATGGCGACGCTCAAGGAAATGCCGCAGTCGAATCGATGAAGATCCGCATCGTGGCGGTGGGAAAGCTCAAGGAAAAGTACCTGCGGCAGGGTATCGCGGAGTATGAAAAGCGTCTCGCCCCGTTTGCTGCCGTCGAGCTTTCGGAAATCGGTGAAGAACGCATGCCGGAAAATCCGTCCGAGGCGGAGAAGGAGGAGGCGCTCGCGAAGGAAGGCGAGCGCCTCCTTCGCCTCGTGCCGCAGAAGAGCTTCCTCGTCGTGCTCGATGTGGCGGGGCAGCTGCTTTCGTCGGAAGCGCTCGCCGGGAAAATCGCCGCGCTCGCGCTCGCGGGCAAAAGCGACATCACGTTCCTCATCGGCGGCGCCTTCGGGCTTTCGGAAGTCGTGCGAAAGCGAGCCGACCTTCGCCTTTCCTTTTCCCCCATGACCTTCACGCATCAGATGGTGCGCCTCCTGCTTTACGAGCAGGTGTATCGCGCCTTCAAGATCAACCGCGGCGAGAAGTATCATTGGTGAGCTGAATCGCATAGAAAAAGGGAAGTGCCCATGTCATTTTTGACACGGGCACTTCCCTTTTTGCCGTTTCAGGCGAGTCGGCGAGGGATTCGTTCGAGCTCATCGTGCAGACGGAGCTTCGCCTCGCGCACGGCGATGTCACTCTGCAAGTCGAGGAAGTAGCGCTCGGAAACGCCGAAGTATCTGCTGAGGCGCAGGGATGTATCGACGGAGATGGCGCGCTTATCCTTGAGAATCTCCTGAATGCGCGAAACGGGGACTTGTATATCATTGGCAAGGCGATAGGCGGATATACCGTAAGGCTTCATAAATTCTTCGGCAAGAATCTCGCTGATTTTAGGTGTGGGGATATGGCTCATATCGTTTGCCTCCATTCATGTGTGATAGTCCGTGATTTCGACATCGGTTATGGTTCCTTTACCATCTATGCGAAAACAGATGCGGTATTGCTGATTGATGCGAATGCTGCACTGTCCCTTTCGGGCACCTGTGAGCTGTTCCAGGTGATTGGCGGGAGGAATCCGCAGATCGTCCAGGCAGGAGGCATTGTCCAGCATGATGAGTTTTCGCAGAGCGATCTTTTGAATGCTCTGCGGCAATTTGGCGGAAAAGTGTTGTCGGTATATTTTTTCTGTTTCTTTGCAGGCGAAATTCTTTACAATATACCTGATTTACATATACATGTCAAGCAGTCACAGTGCTTCCCGTATCCCTTCGGTTATGGCATAATTATGCTGTCATTGGTGACGTCTCGCTTTCCCTTTCTGGTCATCTGCCACATTTTGTGATATACTGGCAATAAGAGGTGTCACCGTGTGCTGGGAGAAGGAGACGGAGAAATGAAATACGATGTCACGATCACGAATATCGGCAGCCTTGCGCCGAATTTTTTGGAGAACAGTTCAAGCATCATCCTGCTCGATGAGGGTGTGCGCCCGAATCTCACGGAGATGGTCGTCGAGCATACGGCGGGCGATCTGACCGACGACATCAAGGCGGGCGATACGCTGACGATGGGCGCGAAGAGGAAGTTCAAGATCGTCTCCGTCGGCGAGGCGGTGAACGAGAACCTGCGCAAGGAAGGTCACTGCACGATCGTCATCAACGCCGAAGGTTCAATGCCCGGGCAGATCATCGTCAAGGGCAATCTGCCCCCCAGGCTCAATCTCGGCGACAAGATTACGATCGAGTGAGTCGTTTTTGCATAATCTGCCTGCAAGAAGCACATTTTGATGAGGAAAATCGTTTGTCAAGTCTTGCGCTCAAAGAAAGGTTATGCTATGATATGTTCAAAGCAGAAGTTGCCTGAGATGCACGTGAGCTTTTCATTATGTCTAACCTACAGTTTTCTAAGGGAATCAGGATAGGCGTGTGGATGTTGGATCGTCTTCGAACGAATAGCAGAAGCAAGCTTCGAGATGCCCACCTGCGAGTCGCAGGTTTTAGACATATAAAGCGGACGACATTTTGGACATCTGCTTTGAAAAGGGGTCGCTAGAAGGTTTATGGCTGGTGGTCTCTTTTCACTTGTGTGAAGTCTGTAAAGCAGCCTTTATCCAGTCGGATGCTTTACAGGCTTTACTCTTTTATGCCCTGAAAATAAATCGTGCCATTCTCCCTTGCTATAGAGGAGGATGGCACGCTATATCTCACTCTTTTTACAGACGAGCGGCGCTTTGGTGATGATGCTTTCACCGAAGCGCTTTTTCGATTCTATAATAAATGGTTTGCTTCTCTTCTTGCCGTGGGGAATAAGTACGACATTCGACAAAAGCCTTTTTATGGAAATATCAAGGGGGATGTGATTCTTGTCGCGATTGGCGAACTTATAGTATAATAGGGATGAGAGGAGGCAGTGCGATGAGAACCGCAAAACGTGTATATAAAGATTCACTTTTTAGAGACATTTTCAATCATGCGAATCGACTGCCGGATATTTATGAGGCACTGATCGGCGACAGAGTAACGCCTAAGGATATAACACTCGCTACGATCAACGAAACTCTTTTCACTGGGATCAAGAATGATATAAGCTTCATTGTCCGCAATCAATATGTGCTGCTCACGGAACATCAAAGCACCGTCAATAAGAATATGCCGCTCAGACTGCTGATGTACCTGGCAGAAATCTATCGTCGCTATGTAGACCAGGATGCCATCTACAAGAAAAATCTTATCCCGCTTCCGGCGCCGAAGTTCTACGTATTTTACAACGGAGAAGCCGAGATGCCTGACCGCTGGGAACTGCGGCTATCCGATGCATTTGAAGGTCGCAAGGGCGACATGGATCTCATCGTCGAGGTACTAAACATAAACGATGCGCCGCATCGCCCGCTTTTGGACAGATGCCATGCGCTCAAAAGCTACAGCATATTCGTAGCCAAAGTGCGAGAGCATGTCAAAAACGGCAGTACACTGGAAGCGGCTGTAGGCGATGCCGTTCAATACTGTATTGCCAATGATTACCTTAAAGAGTATTTTCGCCAAAAACAGCAGGAGGAGGTCTTCGATATGCTGAATTTCGTTTGGGATCAAGAACGCGCTTTAGAAGTACGAGCCGAGGAAGCACGGGAGGATGGCATAAGGGAGGGGCTGGCACAGGGCTTATCTCAGGGATTATCCCAAGGTGTATTCGAAACGACGAGTTCAGCGATCCGAAGCATGATGAAAAATCTGGGGCTGTCCATGGAAAAAGCGATGGACGTTTTGCAGATTCCTGCCGATGAGCGTGCGAAGTATGCGGCACTGGTGAAAGGCTGACTTTTGAGTGCAGCTCACTCTTTTTCACTCTTTTTACAGACGAGCGGCGCTTTGGTGATGATGCTTTCACCGAAGCGCTTTTTTAGTGCGTCGATGGCGCCGTAGAGGCGCTCTTTTTTTTCGTCGCGAAAGAGCGACGGCAGGGCGCTCGGCTCGAAGTTTTCGCCCGTGATGCCGAGGAGGCGGATGCCGTTCTTGATGCCGAGCTCGCGGAAGAGTTCGCGCGCCGTCCGAAAGATCGGCTCGTCGTGGGCGGTCGCCTCGAAGAGCGTGCGGCTGCGCGTGAAGGTGGTGAAGTCGGCGCGGCGCAGCTTGAGCTGGATCGTGCGCGCGGTGACGCCGGCGCGGCGCAGGCGCCAGCCGACCTTCTCGGCGAGGGCGAGGAGCTCGCGCTCGGCTTCTTCGGCGCTTTCGAGGTCGCGCTCGAAGGTGACTTCCTTGCCGATGGATTTCGCCTCGCGCCCGGCTTCGACGCGCCGCTCGTCGCGCCCGAAGGAGAGCTCCTTGAGGCTTCTCGCCGCGTGCGCACCGAGGGCGCGTGTGAGCCTTTTTTCATCGACCTGCTGCATGTCGCCGATCGTCTTGAGACCGAGGGCGGCGAGCTTTTCCTCCGTGCGCCTGCCGACGCCCCAGAGGCGGCGCACGGGAAGCGGCGCGAGACGCCGGACGGCTTCCTCGGCACGAATTTCGACGAGGCCGTCGGGCTTTTCGAGGTCGCTTGCGAGCTTGGCAAGGAACTTGTTCGGCGCGATGCCGACGGAGGCGACGAGCCCTGTCTTCTCGCGGATTTCCGCCTTGAGCCTTGCGGCGAGGGCGCGCGGCGAGGGAGCGAGGAGCTCCATGCCCGTGATGTCTAGGAAGGCTTCGTCGATGGAGAGCGGCTCGACGAGCGGCGAGTAACGCGCGAAGATGGCGAAGATCTCGGCGGAGACGGCGCTGTAGAGCGCGTAGTTTCCCTGCACGAAGATGCCGTCGGGGCAGCAGCGGCGCGCCGTCTCCATGGGCATTGCCGAGTGGATGCCGAAAAGGCGCGCTTCGTAGGAGGCGGTCGAGACGACGCCGCGCGAAGAAAGCCCGCCGACGATGACGGGCTTTCCTCTGTATTCGGGATGTTCGCGCTGCTCGACGGCGGCGAAGAAGGCATCCATATCGATGTGAAGGATCGTGCGCTGCACGCAGATACACCTCCTGACTAGAAAAGGGCTGCTTTCGGCAAGGCGCGCTCTCACTGGAAGAGCGCCGTGATTTCTTCCTGCGAGAGTTTCGAGAGGAAGTTTTCACCGGGCTGAATCATCTGGTCGATCAGGGCTTTCTTCTTTTCCTGCAATTCGTAGATTCGCTCTTCGATCGTGTCCTTCGTGATGAATTTCAGCACCTGCACGTTGTTCTTCTGGC
>CAMURM010000119.1 GCA_947097535.1 uncultured Selenomonas sp. | reverse complement strand
CGGGCGGTTGGAATGATCGGTCGGATGCTCGGCGAAGAGCGCCTTTTCGCCGTAGATCAGAAAGTCGGCTTCCTCGGCGGGCAGGTCGTAGTTCTTCGGGCCTTCGAGCGGGTGCCGCTTCAAAAGATATTCATAGAGGAGCACGGGCAGTGCGAAGAGGTCGGTCAGAAGGCTCGGGGCGCGGCGGCGCGGATCGCCCGGCGCAAGTTCCATCGAGGCGAGCACTTCGGGGGCGATGTAGCCCTTCGTGCCGGCGACCTCGGGCGGGTAGAGCCCGGGCACGACGAGCGAGTCGATGTCGATGACGACGCAGCTGCCGCTCTTGGGGTCGAGGAGGACGTTGTTGCACGAGAGGTCGGAGTGCGCGAGTCCCGCCTGGTGCATGCGGCGCACGGCGCGCGCGAGCGAGATGGAGAGGCGCAGCATCGTCTGGAAGTTGCCGAGCTCCGCCTTTTCGAGATAGCGGCGCACGCGTCCCGTGAACCAGCTCCCCTTCTTGTCCCTGCCCGCGAGATCGAGCTTCTGCGAGGCATCCTGTCCGAAGAAGAAGTTTTTCGGATAGGCGGGGCAGACGATGCCGAACTCGGGCTCCGTGACGATCGCCGTCGGCCAGCAGAAGAGGTCGGCGAAGTAGGCGGCGATTTCTGCCGTGTTGCCGCGCGCGCCGCCCTTCGTCTCGGCGATCGTCGGATTGTAGCGCCCGATGATCGCCGTGAGGCGGTCGACGAGCGCTTCGTCGACCGTATCAGGATCGAGGAAGAACTGCACGACGTAGGATTTATCGGGCGCAAAGTAGGTGTACTTCATGCCTCCCTGCGGCGGATTGTCCTTGATGACGTAGGGGATCCGCCTGCCGTCGGCGAGGACAGCTTCAGCGAGCCTGGACATCGTAGTCATCTCCCCACGAGAGCAGTGCGAGCGTGCGATCGTCAAAGGAGCCGCGCGCCATGTAGTTGTCGAGCCAGATCTTGAGACGTTCCGCGCGCGAGGGGATGTCCTTGAGGCTCGTGTCTTCGGCGGCGAGCGGCAGCACGCGCGCGTTCTGCCAAAGTGCTTCCGGCGTCGTCTCCCGGGCGCGGCAAAGGCTTTCCGTGTATTGCAGTGCTACGAGCCGTTCTTTGTCGTTGACCCACGGGAAGGCCTGGGGCTTGGGCAGACTGCGCAGCAGCTCGACATCGGCGCGCGTAAACGTGTCGGCCGCATGCGCGTCGGGCACGATGCCGTTCGCCATGAGGTCGAGGCAGAGGCGATGCAGCTCCTTTTCGTTGAAGTAGTCGTCCGCCACGCCGTCCGTCATCGTGAGCAGGAGATCGTAGGCGCCGCGCGTGACGAGCGTCCGATTCTGCAGGCTGGCGAGTTCTGCCATGGCAGCGCTCGTCAGAAAGTCCGTTTCGCCCGAGAAGTCGCCGCTGTCGGGCTTGCCGAGGAGCTTGACGGCGCTCGCGTAGGGCGCTCGCGTGTCGACGGCGCAGGTCATGCCGTCGCCGACCTGGCACGAAATGACGAGGCGCTCAGCAAGCTCGGGAACGGGCACTGCGATGGTCACGAGGAGCGTCGCCGCGAAGTCGGCGAGGGCGAGGTCGCGCCCGAGGAGCGCCGTGTAGGCTTCTCTGCCGCAGCGCTCGTAAAACGCCGCTTCCACGGCGCGGCGTGCGGCGAGCACGCCCTCGTGCAGCATCGCACCGAGCCTGGTGCAGGCGCCGACAAACGCCGCATCCGCCATGGGCAGCGCGAGGGCGGCGCGCTTCTCGGGAGCCGCCGCTTCGCACCTTGTAAGCTGCTCGTAGATCGAGCCGACGGCAGCCTCGCTCGCCGCGCGCGCGCCGACGCGCGAGAAGCGCTTCGAGCCCGCGCCGTCGGCAACGGCAACGACGGCGATGTCGCCTGCCTGCGCCGCGGCGAACCAGTCGTCGCAGTTCGTGCCGTCGTGCTTGTGCTTCTTGCCGCGCACGCGCGCCGCGATGAAGTCCGCCGTGCCGATCTTACGCTCCTCAGTCTTGTACTCGGGCGCAGCATCGGGCTCGTCTGCGGGCACCGGGTGGTACTGCCAGAGCGCCGCCGTATGCGCGAGCACCGCCGCGTCGCTCAGAGCGGTCGGCTCGGCGGCATCGTCGGACGGCGTAACCGGCGCAGGCGGGATGGTTAGCTCGCCCGCATCGTCGGGCTGTGTGCTCAATGCAGGCGCAGCGGGCGGCGGCGCCTCGCCTACAGCGGGCGGCGGTGCGCTCGGTACAGACGAGCTGCCCGGCGTGTGCGATGCTTCGCCCGACGCGGCAGATGCCGCGTGCGGCATGGGCGGCACGACGATCGCGCTCTTTTCCAGCCGGATCTTTTTCGCTTCGTTATTTACCGTCGCCTGCTCCTCCGGCAGCTTTTCCGGAAGAGCCGCGGCTGCTGCTTCCTGCGTCACTTTTTCCTGCAGCACGGCAGCGGGCAGTTCTTTTCCCATCGCTTCCGGTCGTTCCGTCGCGCTCGGTTCCACATTTTCTGTCAAAGCCCACGCACCCCTTTCCTTCAGCAGAGTCTGCCGCCCCTCAGGGGACGACCGTGAAGCCTTTCGGCGGCGGCGGCAGCTCGATCGCCGCGCCGGGCTTCGCGTCGAGGCTCTTCGACGACATCTTGATCGAGCCTGACACCCAGGCGAAGAACTTCGCCATATCGCCTGCCGAGAGATTGTTCATCATCAGCACGTTGTCCGTGAGCTGCTTCAGATAGCTCGTATCGGCGTCCGCGCCAGCAGCGCAGGCGATGATGTTGCCGAGCTTCAGCGACTTGATCTCCGCCGCCGCCTCGCGGAAGTCCTCGACGTCCGT
Organism: uncultured Selenomonas sp.; assembly: GCA_947097535.1. Taxonomy (GTDB): domain Bacteria; phylum Bacillota; class Negativicutes; order Selenomonadales; family Selenomonadaceae; genus Selenomonas. Next base: position 3,000 of record CAMURM010000119.1, on the reverse strand, counting down.
CGGACTGCCGTCCGTCAGCAGGAAGACGAGCGGCCGCCAGTCGCCCTTCTGCGTCTCCGTATTCTTGCGCACCTCCGTGCGCACGCACTCGGCGAGCATCTTCAGCGCGCCGCCCATGAGCGTGCAGCCCTCGGCTTCGAGGCGCGGCTCCTTGAAGAGCATGAGCTCCGTGAGCTTCGCCGTCTGCCGCACCTGGCTCGCGAAGGTGATGACCGAAAGATACGCCGTTTCGAGCGCCTGCGGGTCGCCCCGCAGCTCCGACAAAAGCGCCTTGATTCCCTGCCGGACCGCCTCGATCGGCTCGCCCATCATCGAGCCCGAGCAATCCAAGAGCAAATACACCGGCAGTCTGCGTCCAAAATCCGCCATGCTGAGCACCTCCAAGAATCCTCCCGCACGCGCACGAAACGGCGCGTGCGAACCTCACTTCCCCTGCGGCGCGCGCTGTGGCATCACCGCTGTATGTCTTTATTCTACGGTGTTTGCGCGTCCATGGCAAGAGGAAATGGCGCAAGGGCGACGACGAAGTGCATGAAAGAAGGCTGCCCTTGCCTGCGAGCCGGAAAGGACAGCCTTCTTAAGGAAGTTCTGCTGTGTGAAGATGTGTGGCTGAATTTATCAGTGCTTCCTTAAAGATGAGTCTATGTATGGCGTTTTCGCTGCAATCAGCCGTCGGTGCGTGCGGCGTGCTCCACCTTGCCCGTGATGAGCTCGGCGGCGCAGTGCTTGACGACGAGCAGCGCGAGCGTCATGAGTGCGAGCGCCAGGATGAGCTGCAGGCCGTCGACCATGAAGACGAAGCCGCCGTTCATGAGCTTGCCGATGATGCCGTAGACGCTCATGACGAGTGCCGTCATCGTGACGAGGAACATGAAGGTCATGGGGACGTAGAGCATCCAGCCCTTGCGCTCCGTCGTGCGCAGAAAGACAGCGATGGCGATGAGGACGAGGGCAGCGAGCAGCTGGTTCGCGGCGCCGAAGAGCGGCCAGATGCTCATGTAGCCCGCGAGGCACAGGAGATAGCCGAGTGCGAGCGTGATCGCTGTCGAGACGTATTTGTTGCGAAAGAAGCTCGCGGCGGCGCTTTCCGCCTCGCCTTCCGACGGCGCCAGGAGCTCCTGGAAGGACATGCGGCCGATGCGCGCGACCGAGTCGATCGTCGTCATGGCGAGCGCCGAGACGCACATCGTCATGATGCAGGCGGCGACGTGCTGCGGCAGGCCGAACTGAACGAAGAAGCCCGAGACAGCGCCCGCGAAGATCTGGAACGGCGTGCCGTCCGGCAGCTTGCCACCCGTCGCCGCCGAGCAGACGATGACGAGGGCGACGACACCGAGGAGCGACTCGACGAGCATGGCGCCATAGCCGACGGGCAGCATGTCGCGCTCGTTCTCGACGGACTTTGAGCTCGTGCCCGAGGAGACGAGGCTGTGGAAGCCCGAGACGGCGCCGCAGGCGATCGTGATGAAGAGGATCGGGAAGAGCGACTGCCCCTTGACCTCGAAGGCGACGAAGGCGGGCATCTCGATGACGGGGTTTGCGATGAGCACGCCGAGGACGGCGCCCGCGACCATGCCGAGGAGCAGGAAGACGCTGAGGTAGTCGCGCGGCTGCATGAGGAACCACATGGGCAGCACGGCGGCGATGAAGCAGTAGGCGAAGACGACGTAGCGCCAGACCACAGCGTCAAAATAGAGCGGATAGGCGATGCCGACGGCGAGCATGGCGACGATGAGCAGGACGGCGACGAGGAACTTCACGCTGCCCGAAGGTTTCATGCGCCGGATGAAGAGCCCGAAGCCCATCGCCACGAAGATGTAGAGCATCGAGATGGAAGCCGCCGCCGCGTTCGGCACGGCGAGGCTGCCGTCCTTGGCGAAGCCGTTGAACGTGTTCGCGACGATGTCGGCAAAGGCGGCGATGACGAGGAGCGTGAAGAGCCAGCAAAAGAGCAGGAAGAGGCGGCGTCCCGTCTTGCCGATGTACTGCTCGATGAGCATGCCCATCGAGCGCCCCTCGTTGCGCACGGAGGCGTAGAGCGCGCTGAAATCCTGCACGGCGCCGAAGAAGACACCGCCGACAAGCAGCCAGAGGAAGGCGGGCAGCCAGCCGAACATGGCGGCGATGATGGGGCCCGTGATGGGGCCTGCGCCCGTGATGGAGGAAAACTGGTGCGCGAAGACGGTGAAGCGCGAAGCGGGTGCGTAATCCTGCCCATCCTCGAAACGCTTCGCCGGCGTCGCGGCGTTCTCGTCAATGCCCCACGTCTTCACGAGCCAGCGCCCGTAGAGAGCGTAGGCGGCGAGAAATACGACGATGGCACAGCCGACAAGCATCAGTGCATTCATGAAGATCCTTCTTTCCTTAAAGATGAATAAATAGGTACGGAAGATAATATAACACGAAGGAAGTCATGTGTCAACTTGTAAAGTTTCCCTTTTGCAGGCACAGCAGGGGGCATCGCTCATCGGAGAAGCCCTTGCAGCGAAAGACTTGTCAAAATCCTGCGTCTTTGCTATAATAGTCCTACAGCTTCCGAAGGAGCAGCCGTAAAGCCTGTCGGCGTCCGAACGGACGCGTGGTGCGCGGCATAATATGCAAGCGAGACCTTGTCCCGTGTTTTCCGGGGTGGGGTCTTTTTCGTATAACTGTTGGGAGGTTTCTTTATGAATACGATAAAAACGACGATCCTGATGGCGCTCATGATGATCGTGCTCGTCGTCCTGGGCGGCGCCGTCGGCGGCAAGGGCGGCGCCCTGCTGATGTTCTTCGTGTCCCTGGGCATGAATTTCTTTTCCTATTGGTTCAGCGACAGCATCGTGCTCAAGATGTACGGCGCACGCCCTCTGACGGAGAGCGAGGCGCCCGAGCTCTACCGCCTCGTCGCGGATCTCGCCGCGCGCGCGGGACTGCCAATGCCGAAGGTCTGTCTGATCGAGTCGCAGACGCCCAACGCCTTTGCGACGGGGCGCAGTCCCGCGCACGCCGCCGTCGCCGTCA
>CAMURM010000118.1 GCA_947097535.1 uncultured Selenomonas sp. | reverse complement strand
CGGACGGCGTCGCGGCGATCAGCATCATCCTCTACGCGGAAATGCTTCTGACGGCGGTCTTCATGGGCTTCGCCAATGGTGTTGCGCCCGTATTTTCTTACCAATTCGGCGCGAAGGGACACGCCGAGCTCCTGCGCCTGCTGCGCCTGTCGCTCGCCATCGTCTTCGGTTTCGGCTTCTTGTCCTTCGCAGCGGCGCAGGTCTTCGGCGCGCCTTTGATCGGCCTCTTCCTGCCCGGCGGCGGTCACGTCTACGCGCTGACTCTCAGCGGCTTCGGGCTGTTTTCGTGGAGTTTTCTGCTCTGCGGCTTCAACCTCTTCGCTTCGAGCTTCTTCACGGCGCTTTCCGACGGCAGGATGTCGGCGATTCTATCGTTTGCGCGCAACCTCATGGGAATCGTGATCTTCCTCATGATGCTGCCGCGCTTCTTCGGTCTCGATGGCGCCTGGCTCGCCGTCCCGGCGGCGGATGCGGCGGCTGTCGTGCTTTCCTTCCGCCAGCTTTGGGGTGCTGCAAAAGCTTTTCGTGAGGAAGAGATATCTAGTAGTGCCGGGGTACTGAAAGGTGTGTGAATGTGAGATGCGATTTTCGAGAAATTGTGGAAAGCAGCTCGCCTGCCTCAGTGCAGCTCTTTGCGTGCTGTACGGCGCGACAGAGCCGGCTCTGGCGGCAGGTGCGGCGCCGGCGCCTAGCGCATCTGCGCCTGCGTCGGCTGCTGCGCCCGCATCGACGGCGCGCGTAGCATCTGAGCGCGAGCAGGCGCCGAAAGCCGCTCTGCCCAACTACGGTGTGGCGCTCGGCGCGCCCTACGATGATGCTTCCTTTTGGTGCGATGCGGCAGGGGAAGAGCTTCTGGGCACGGCAGAGGATGTGGCACGTCTGAACGAGGCGCTGCGCGCGCGTCAGCCGAGCCTCGCGGTGCTCTCTGAGCTGCCGCGCGCCGTCTCGAGGGCGCAGCTTCGGCGCTGGATTGAAGCTGCCGCGCCCGAGCGCGAGGAATGGTATGCGCCGACGGAGCCGCTTTCGGAGGCGGCGTATCGCGCGGTGCTCGAAAACTGCGCGCTCTCTGAGCTGCCGCTTCGAAGCCCCTTGCGCTACGGCGTCACCGTGCGCCGCGCCGACCTGCGCCATCTGCCGACGTCAGAGGCTTGGCTCGACACGCCGGGCGACGTCCACTACGACAGCCTGCAGGCGACCGCCGTCGATCCCGCCGAGCCGCTCGCCGTCTGGAGCGAGAGCCGCGACGGCAGGTTCCTCTTCGTCTCCACGCGCTATTACCGCGGCTGGCTGGCGAAGGAGACGGTCGCCTTCACGACGCGCGAGAAGTGGCTCGCCTATGCGCAGCCGCAGGATTTCCTCGTCGTGACGCAGAGCCGCTACGAGGCGCCTGCGGCGGCAGGCAGGCAGCTCTATCAGCTCGGCAGCCGCATCCCGCTCGTGCAGCAGGGCGGGACACAGCTCGCGCGCCTGCCGCAGCGCGCGTCGGACGGCAGCCTGGAGGAGCTGCTGCTGCCGCTGCCGTACCGCGAGGACGGCAGCGCGGGCGCTGGCGGGGAAGGCACGGCGCTCCATCGCGGCAATCTGCCCTACACGGCGAACAACCTGCGCCGCTCTGCCTTCGCCTGCCTCGGCGATGTCTACGGCTGGGGCGGGCAGGATGAGAGCGTCGACTGCTCCGCCTTCGTCGCCGATGTCTACCGCACGGTCGGCATCGAGCTGCCGCGCGATGCCGATGAGCAGGAAGTGGCGTTCGGGATGGGGCAGGAGCTCTTTGCCGGTGCAGGAAGCACCTCTGCCGTCGGCAGGCAGGGCGCGTTCCTGTTGCGGCAGGACGAGGAGGCAGAGCCTCAGCCGATTTCCACGGCGCTCGACGAGCTCTCGCCTGCTGAGCGCACGCAGGCGCTTCTCGCCGCGCCGCCCGCGAGCCTGCTCTTTCGCCCCGACCATGTGATGCTCGTGCTTGGCTCAGACGCGGGCAAGACATACATCATCCATTCCCTGAGCGGCTGCTGGGAAAAGACCGAGGAAGGCTTGACTCGCCGCCGCATCCGCCGCGTACTCGTCAGCGACGCCTACTTTCTGACAAGCACGGGCGGGCGCAACCTCGATGCCTGCACGAGCATCGGCAGTTTCTCTGCGACAGCGCGCTGAGCGATTTGACGCTCAGTGCGCTGCACTTTGGTTTGATTACCAAGGAAATATTCTGAAATTAAAATAAAGGGAAGAAAAAGAGCGCCTTATTTCAATTTTGATTGCGAAATTGAAATAAGGCGTATATAATAGGCTTGTTATTTCAAGGAAGCGCAGATGTGTAAACTACACGCACAAACGTCCACTTTGTGGACATTGTGCGCCGCCCTTACATGAAAGAGCCAATCAGTCTGCGCCTACGGCTTGACTTCTTGGACTTTCATGGTAAAAATGGGTGGCTGAATTTACCAGTGATTCCGCAAAATTATGGGGAGATTTGTATATGGAAAACCGTGCCGGATATGAGCGGGTGAATTTATCGGGAGAAGCGGCATATAAATCTTTTGTGCCACGCCCGTTGCCGCCGCAGCCGGAAATCGCGCCGGATGAAGAAATGATTGCGCTTCTCGTGCGGGCAAACCGAAATCTTGCCGCATTGGAAAGCGTAGCTGCAAAGATTCCGAATATGGACTTGTTTGTTTCGATGTATGTGCGCAAAGAAGCATTGATGTCGTCGCAGATCGAGGGGACGCAGGCGACGTTGGAAGATGTGCTTGATCCGCTGCTTGAGGCGAATACGAATCGCAGCGTAGCGGATGTCATCAACTATATCAAGGCGACCGAGTACGCCTTGCAGCGTTTGGGAACCCTGCCTTTATGCAATCGCTTGCTCAAGGAGACGCACGCTGTTCTTATGGCAGGTGTTCGAGGGCAGGAGAAAAGTCCGGGGGAGTTCCGTCACTCACAGAACTGGATCGGCGGACAGGGCAGCACGCTGAAAAATGCACGTTACATTCCACCATGCCCGGAAGATATGACGGAAGCGATGTCGGATTTGGAAAAGTATATAAACGGGGAAGACGCTGTGGATCCGTTGATTCGAGCGGCACTGATACATTATCAGTTTGAAACGATACATCCTTTCCTTGACGGGAACGGACGGATCGGACGCTTGTTGATCACGCTGTTTTTGATGGAGCAGGGCATCTTGTCGACGCCGGCGCTCTATATCTCGTATTTCCTCAAGAAAAATCGCATCGAATACTATGACCGCATGAGTGAAGTGCGAAGAAAGGGGAATTATGAGCAGTGGATTCGCTTTTTCCTGCAGGCGATTGAAGAATCTTCGGGGGATGCTGTTGCAGCGATCGATGAGCTTACAGCGCTGCACGAAAAAAATAAAGTCGCAGTAGCAGCTCTGGGACGATCGGCGAGAAGTGCCTTATCGGTATTTCACTATATCGAGGGAAATCCAATTATTGATACACAAAAGACCGCACAGGCGCTGAACGTGTCCTTCAATACGGTTGCTGCGGCGATCCGGCGATTGGTGGAATGCGGCATTCTCGTGCAAATGAATGAGGGGAAGAGAAGCCGCACGTTTGCCTATGAAGCCTATCTGGCTGTTTTGCGAAACGGAACCTAAAATGCCGGGCACGAGGGAAGATGGAAGGAAAATACATGCCCCTGTGTTGTTGAAAACCCGTGCGCGGTAGTGTATAATGAAGCCGTATGTGATTTTGTCTTTAGGAAGGGCAGGGCGTATGGAGCAATTCACGCAGATGTTTTTGGGGTTTATCGATGCCTGGGGCTATGTGGCGGTCGCCGTCCTGATGGCGCTCGAAAATGCCTGCATACCGATTCCGAGTGAGCTGATCCTCGGCTTTGCGGGCTATCTGATCTTCGTCGATCGCATGGGCTTCGTCGGCGCGGTGATCGCCGGCATGGTCGGCGGCATGGCGGGGTCGATCTTCGCATACCTCGTGGGTCGCTACGGCGGGCGCTCTTTCGTGGATAAGTACGGCAAGTATTTCTTCGTGAAGAAGTCGCACGTCGACATCGCCCAGCGCTGGTTTGACAAGTACGGCGTCAAGGCGGTCTTCTTCAGCCGCATGCTGCCCGTCGTGCGCACGTTCATCTCGCTGCCGGCGGGGTTCGCGCATGTGGATTTCAAGAAGTTCCTCCTCTACACCTTCCTCGGCTCGCTGCCTTGGACGGCGCTGATCCTCGGCATCGGCATGGCGCTCGGCGAGAGCTGGCAGCTCATGCTGACGGTGGGGCACGAGGTGAGCATCGGCTTCGTCGTAGTCAGTGCGATCGTCATCGCCGTCTTCTATCTGCGCTACCGTCGCAATAGACAGCAGAAAGCCAGAAATGAAGTCGCTTAGGTTTCTGTAAGGGCGGCGTATGATGTCCATAAAGTGGACGTTTATGCGTGTGGATTGTGCAGGGAAATATGGACGTGGAGGGATCCACGTCCATTTTTTGAAGTCAGAAGCCGCCGCCGCTCGTCACATAGAGGAAGAAGAGCGGGTAGAAGAGCAGCAGGTAGAGGACGGTCGTGACGAGGAAACTCGCTACCGTGAGGTCAACGTTGAGCTTGTAGAGGCGCGCCGTCAGGACGGCGTTGATCGCCGTCGGGGCGGCGGCGATCAGCAGCAGGCTGCCGATGAGCACGGGATCGTCGAAGAGCAGGCGGCAGAGCCCGAAGAAGATCAGGGGCGTGAGCAGGAAGCGCAGCGGCACGAGGTCGGCGGTGTTCTTGATGTAGAGCCTCGCGCGCGAGAAGTCGACGAGACAGCCGACGGGAAAGAGCGCCGTCCAGGCGCCGATGTGCACGAGCGACTGAAACGCTGCGCCGAGCACGGCGGGACGTTCGACGCCGAGGAAGTTCAGCGAGAGTCCTGCGATGAGCCCGAGGATCGGCACCTGGTTCGGCGTGAGGAAGAGCTCGCGCACGGAGAGGTGGACGCGGTGCGCATCGGCGACGCCCTGCGCGCGGAACAGCGCGGCGAGAGGGAAGCAGACGAGCACGAGGAGCCCGACCTGGAACGAGGAGACGATCTGCACGTAGGCGAAGCCCGCTTCGTCGTAGAGGATGAAGGCGGAGAGCCCGGCGATCGTGCCGATGTTCGTGAGCATGGCGCTCATATAGTAGGCGCCGCGCGAGAGCGGATCCTTGTGGCGGCGCGCGAAGGTCAGGAGCGCGATGGCGCCGGGCACGAGCATGAAGAGGGCGCTGAAGAGCGGCAGCCACAGGAGGCTCTTCGAGAGCGGCATGACCCAGAAGCTCAGGAGCGCGAGCAGCGTCGCCATGACGATGATGTTGAAGCGGATGACGGCGTTGCAGCGCGCGTCGGAGATGAAGCCCCGCTGATAGGCGATGTAGCCGGCGATCAGGGGCGCGATGAGGTCGGTGCCGACGTAGATGAGGCGGAAGATCGTTTCGTTCATGGTGCTCCTCTTAGAGGCGGCAGGGAAGATGTGCGATCCGCTCCTGCCGCAGGTTTATGTCGTATTGTATCGTACCATGTGCGCCGCAAGAATACAAGTGCAGGAGAAAGGATGGATCGAATGATATACCCGATGAAGCTTCGAGCGCCGCTCAAGGACTACCTCTGGGGCGGCACGCGCCTCAAGACGGAGTACGGCAAGGAGACATCTCTCGCGAAGGTCGCGGAGAGCTGGGAACTTGCGTGCCACAAGGAGGATCAGAGCATCATCGAGAACGGCGCGGACGCGGGTCTGACGCTGGAGGCGTACATCGCGCGCGAAGGGGCGCACGCTGCGCTCGGATCGCACGGCTCGCGCTATCCGTATTTCCCACTTTTGATCAAGCTTCTCGACGCGCACGACGATCTCTCGGTGCAGGTGCATCCCTACAACAGCTACGCCT
>CAMURM010000117.1 GCA_947097535.1 uncultured Selenomonas sp. | reverse complement strand
TTGCTGATGTAGCTCAGTCGGCAGAGCGTATCCTTGGTAAGGATAAGGTCACCGGTTCAATCCCGGTCATCAGCTCCATCATAATAGGGCGGCATAGCTCAGTTGGCTAGAGCATGCGGTTCATACCCGCAGTGTCCGGAGTTCGAATCTCTGTGCCGCCACCATTTTCAAAGCCCCGCTGAGGGGTTTTTGTTATGTTGGCGGGAAAATTCGGGATTTTTGTGCGCATATTGTTGACACTCGGTATTAAGTGTGATAAAGTATGTTAGTGATTTTATGGAAGGAGTGCTGAAACATGCGCAATGCCGTTACGTTGGCCTGCACGGTTTGCAAGAACCGCAACTATCAGACCAACAAGAACAAGAAGAATGATCCCGATCGGCTTGAGTTCAACAAGTATTGCAAGTTCTGCAAGAAGCATACGCCGCATAAGGAAACGAAGTAAGCCCAGCGGCTTGCAGCAATATGATACGGGGTGTGAATGCTTTGGCGGATGAAAGATCGTCAGCGTCGCAGCCTTCCTCGGGCGGCTTCAACCTCTTCCGCTTCATGGGCGAGGTCAAGGCGGAGATGAAGAAGGTGACATGGCCGACCCGCAGAGAGCTGGTTACTTATACCGGCGTTGTGGGCGTGGCGGTTGTGGTCGTCTGCGCGCTGATCTGGATATGCGACACGTTTTTTGCAAGGTTGTTTCAACTTATTCTGCGATAGAAGGCTGGAGGCGCGATGGAGTCTGAGAAGAAATGGTATGTGATCCATACCTATTCCGGATATGAGAACAAGGTCAAGGCGAATCTTGAGTCTCGCGTCCATACCATGGGGATGGAGGACAATATCTTCAATGTCATCGTTCCGATGGAGGAAGAGGCCGAAATCAAGGACGGCAAGAAGAAGCTCGTCAAGAAGAAGATCTTCCCCGGCTACGCACTGGTCGAGATGATCGTCAACGACCGTTCGTGGTACGTCGTGCGCAACACGCCGGGCGTCACGGGCTTCGTTGGTTCGGGTACGAAGCCGATTCCACTGTCGGAGGCAGAAGTCAGGCATATCTTGAAATCTGCGGGGACGGAGGAAGAAAAGCCCGTCGTCGCCATCGATCTCGAAGTGGGGCAGGCCGTCCACATCAATTCGGGTGCGTTTGAGAATTTCGCCGCGACAGTGGCGGAGGTGTTTCCCGAAAAGGGAACGGTCAAGGTGCTCGTCGACATGTTCGGACGCGAGACTACGGTCGAGCTCTCCTACAATCAGATTGAAAAAATCTAGTTTGTCACTTTCCTTGTGCTGGAGAGAATATGGCAAACAGCCCCTTTTAAGGAGGTGTTAAAAGTATGGCAAAGAAGGTCGCAAAGCTCGTCAAGCTGCAGGTTGTTGCCGGCAAGGCAAGTCCGGCTCCTCCGGTAGGCCCGGCACTCGGTCAGGCAGGCGTCAACATCATGGCTTTCGTCAAGGAATTCAATGAGAGGACAGCCAAGCAGGCAGGTCTTGTCATTCCGGTCGAGATCACGGTTTTCGAGGATCGTTCGTTCACGTTCATCACGAAGACGCCGCCCGCCGCAGTCCTTTTGAAGAAAGCCGCCGGCATTGAAAAAGCTTCCGGCGAGCCGAACAAGACGAAGGTCGCCAAGGTGCCGCGCGCGAAAGCGCAGGAGATCGCGCAGTCGAAGATGCAGGATCTCAACGCGGCAGACCTCGAGGCTGCTACGCGCATGATCGAGGGAACGGCTCGCAGCATGGGTATCGAGATCGTCGATTGATGATGGGTGATACCCGGGCTCGTGGCAGGAAAAACCGTTATGACCACGAAAGGGGAATTTTTTAATGGCAAAACACGGCAAGAAATACCAGGATGCCGCAAAGCTCCTTGAAGCCGGCAAGCTCTACAGCGTTGCCGAAGCCATGGATCTCGTGAAGAAGACTGCGACGGCAAAGTTCGACGAGACGATCGAACTGCATGTCCGTCTCGGCGTCGATCCGAAGTACGCCGATCAGCAGGTGCGCGGCGCCATGGTTCTGCCGCACGGCACGGGCAAGGCGAAGAAGGTTCTCGTCTTTGCCAAGGGCGAGAAGGTCAAGGAAGCCGAGGATGCAGGTGCCGATTACGTCGGCTCGGACGAGATCGTCACGAAGATTCAGGGCGGCTGGTTCGACTTCGATGTCGCCGTCGCTACGCCCGATATGATGGGCACGGTCGGTCGTCTCGGTAAGGTCTTGGGGCCTCGCGGTCTCATGCCGAACCCGAAGCTCGGCACGGTCACGATGGATCTCGTGAAGGCAATCAACGAGATCAAGGCCGGTAAGGTCGAGTACCGCACGGATAAGGCCGGCAACATCCATGTGCCGATCGGCAAGGCTTCGTTTGAGGCTGAGAAGCTCAAGGAGAACTATCAGGCGCTCATCGACACGCTCGTGCGCGTTCGCCCGGCAGCGGCGAAGGGACAGTACATCCGTGCGATCACGGTCAGCTCTACGATGGGACCCGGCGTTCCGGTTGCTACGCTTGCCTGATCCGATAAAAAACAGCATACAATGACTGTAGACAGCAGGTATGGATTTTCCATCGAACGAGCAGAGCTCGCCCGCCGAGGTCGGATTTAGGCGCATTGCTTCAAAAGCTGCGGCTTCCGGCGTACAGTTGGAAGCCGTTTTTAGTTGAATTTGATCTATTGAGAGGGGGTGCAAGAATGAATGCAAAGGTAAATGCAAAGAAAGAGGCGATCGTTGCCGAGCTGAAGGAGAGGCTCCAGACAGCGAAGGGCGCCGTTTTCACAAGCTACAAGGGCTTGACCGTGGCACAGGACACGGAGCTTCGCCGCACGCTGCGCGAGGCGGGTGTTTCGTACCACGTCGTCAAGAACACGATGACGCGCATTGCCGCAAAGGAAATCGGTCTCGATGAGCTTTGCGATCATTTGGAAGGAACGACGGCTCTCGCCGTTTCCGCGGAGGACGCTGTGGCGCCGGCGAAGGCGATCTGCGACTTCATGAAGAAGAACAAGCTCGAGGACGCCGGAATCCTGACGCTCAAGGCGGGTGTCCTGGACGGCCGCGTCATCGACGTCGCCGAGGTCAAGGCTCTGGCAGACCTGCCGTCGCGCGAGGTTCTGCTCGCAAAGCTGCTGGGCAGCATGCAGTCTCCGATTGTGGGTACGGTCAACGTGCTCCAGGGAGTCATCCGCAATGCGGTCTATGTGCTTGAGGCGATTCGCAAGCAGAAGGAGGAGCAGGCTTCCGCCTGAGCCTTGCAGGATGCAGTGCGCAGCCGCATAGTTGCCGCTGCAGTCTGATGTATATTTGACGAATAAAAAAACATTTTATGGAGGTACATATCATGACTAAAGAAGAAATCATGCAGGCCATTGAGGGCATGACTGTCCTCGAGCTTTCCGAGCTCGTCAAGGCTATGGAAGAGAAGTTCGGCGTCAGCGCTGCTGCTCCTGTCGCTGTCGCTGCTGTCGGCGCTGCTCCGGCTGCTGCTGCCGGTGAGGAGAAGACGGAGTTCACGGTCGTTCTCGCGTCCGCAGGCGACAAGAAGATCAACGTCATCAAGGCTGTGCGTGAAATCACGGGTCTCGGACTGAAGGAAGCGAAGGAGCTCGTTGACGGCGCTCCGTCTCCCGTCAAGGAGAACATCGCGAAGGCTGAGGCTGATGAGCTCAAGGCAAAGCTCGAAGAGGCCGGCGCAACGGTCGAGCTCAAGTAATCCGGACGCGGCAAAAGCTGCATGGGGAAGCCGCCCTCACCGTCGATTCGACGGCGAGGGCGGCTTCCTTGCTTGGCGGGGATTCATCGCAGAGCAGTCGCTTCTTGACTTTTTCCAGTCGCTTCATATACAATAGATGCACATTGGTCTTGCAGGCGCTTGGCTTGCAAGGCTCGCTTGAAGGGGGCGCATATCTTGGTAAAGGTGTTGGTCAGCGGAGCCTGCGGGCGCATGGGACAGGCTGTCGTCAAGGCGGTGCAGGACGATGCGGAGCTGTCTCTCGTCGCTGCCGTCGACGTGCATGGCGGCATGGACGCGGGAGAGGCGGCGGGCTGCGGCAAATGTGGCGTGACGGTGGAGACGGATCTGGAAAAGGCGCTGCTTGAGAAGAAGCCTGAGGTCATGGTTGACTTCACGCGCCCCGACGCTGTCTTTGGCAACGCGATGCTCGCCGTGAAGCACGGCACATCGCCCGTCATCGGCACGACGGGCATGACGGCAGAGGAGCGGAAGGAGCTCGAAGCGCTTGCACTTGAGAAGAAGACGCCGGTCTTCCTCGCGCCGAACTTTGCCATCGGTGCCGTGCTCATGATGCTCATGAGCCGACAGGCAGCGAAGTACATGCCGCACGTTGAGATCATCGAGCTGCACCACGACAACAAGCTCGACGCGCCTTCGGGCACGGCTTTGCAGACGGCGGAGCTCATCAAGGAAGCGCGAGCGTCGATGCGGCAGGGGCATCCGGAGGAGAAGGAGAAACTCGCCGGAGCACGCGGCGCTGAGGTAGACGGCATGCGCATCCACAGCGTGCGGCTGCCGGGCTTCGTCGCGCATCAGAAGGTCATTTTCGGCGGTCTGGGGCAGACGCTGACGATCCGTCACGATTCCATAAACCGCGAGTCGTTCATGCCGGGCGTCGTGCTTGCCTGCAAGAAGGTCAGGAATCTCACGGGACTCGTCGTAGGTCTGGAAAAGCTGCTCGATTGACGGCGGTGGTAAAACAGCATGGGAGATGGCAGTATGAAGAAGAAATATAATGTAGCAATCATGGGGGCGACGGGTGCCGTTGGGCAGGAGTTCCTGAACCTCATCGAGGAGCGCAATTTCCCCTTCGATGAGCTCAGACTGCTCGCGTCTGCGCGCTCGGCGGGCAAAAAGATCGCCTTCATGGGCAAGGAGTACACGGTGGCGGAGACGCGCGAGGATTCCTTCGAGGGCATCGACATCGCGCTCTTCGCAGGCGGCGGCGCGAGCAAGACGTTTGCACCGGCTGCCGTGAAGGCGGGCGCCGTCGTCATCGACAATTCGAGCACGTTCCGCATGGATCCTGCGGTGCCGCTCGTCGTGCCCGAGGTCAATCCCGAGGCGCTCAAGGAGCACAAGGGTATCATAGCGAACCCGAACTGCTCGACGATCATCATGGTCATGGCGCTGAAGCCGCTTCGCGCTCTCGCGCCGATCAAGCGCGTCGTCGTCTCGACGTACCAGGCTGTTTCGGGCGGCGGCAAGGAGGCGATGGCGGAGCTGGAAGAGCAGGTCGCGGACATCGTCGCGGGTAAGCCGGTCAAGGCGGAGATCCTGCCGGGCGCCGCGCTCAGGAAGCACTACCAGATCGCCTTCAATCTGATTCCGCAGATCGACGTCTTCAAGGAGAACCTCTACACGAAAGAGGAGATGAAGATGATCGACGAGACGCGCAAGATTCTCTCTGAGCCTGATCTGCGCGTGACGGCGACGACGATCCGCGTGCCCGTTTACCGCAGTCATGCGGAGTCGGTCAACGTCGAGTTCGCGCAGGCTGTCAGCGTCGAGGCGGCGCGCAGGGCGATCGTCGATTTTCCCGGCGCTTCATTGAATGACAACCCGGACGAGCAGGCGTACCCGATGCCGCTCTTCACCTCGGGCAAGGACGCGGTCGAGGTCGGGCGCATCCGCCGCGACGAGTCGGTGGAGCACGGGCTGAACCTCTGGGTCTGCGGCGATCAGATCCGCAAGGGCGCGGCGCTCAACGCGCTGCAGATCGCTGAGTACATGATCGCGCATGAGATGATCGGCTGAGCGTGGAGCAAGTATTTCCGATGGGAGGGACAGCAAAAGATGGTCAGCGATGAAACGATGATGTTCCGCTTCGGGGCGGAGGAAAACAAGGCCGAGGTCATCATTCGCGAGGCTTGCGAAGCGATGGAGGAAAAGGGCTACAATCCGATCAACCAGCTTGTCGGGTACCTTCTTTCCGGCGATCCTGCCTATGTGACGAGCTACAAGGA
>CAMURM010000116.1 GCA_947097535.1 uncultured Selenomonas sp. | reverse complement strand
AGATACAGCGCATCTGCGCAAATCTGGGCGACTTCATTTTATCAGCGTTTCCCTAAATCTCTGTTCGCTGTCATTTATCAAACACGTCTTTCAGAGAAGTCGTCTTGAGCAGTTCCGTGTTCAATATAGGAATAGCGCCGTATTTCCCTTCAATGTATCGGGCGGCTAGATTTTCCTTCTTTCGGACGTTCTTGATTTCCAATAAGGAATATAAATCGGTGGAACGATCTTGTGTCAGTTGGGTGAACCATATCTGATCTCTTCCGAAAATCCGGGTGTCCAGTAAATTGGTATCGTGTGTGGTGAATATCAACTGCGCAGATTTTTCAGGATGTGTCCTGCAAAATAACTCGATGAGCTGCATGATGATTTTTTCATGCAGTCCCGTTTCCAATTCGTCGCACAGCAATACCTTTCCCGTCGAGAGGATTTCCATGAGAGGGCAGATGATTTGGAACAGCTTCTGTATACCGGTGGATTCTTCCGTCATCAAATCCGTTGAGAAGTTTTCATAAATCACCTGCGCTTTTATGCTCTTGAAGCTATCCGGGTGCTGCTGTAATATCTTTGAAACCAGGCCATGGATTTCCTCCGGCAGAGTCTTTTCTATTTTCTCAGGGGACATGCTTTCTACCTTTGTCTCGACCCCCTTGATTCCCGTTCCTAAATAGCTCAATATAGTCGTGAAACTTTCCTTGATTTCAGGATGCTTATCCATCAAGTCGATGGATTGTTCCAGCCAATTATTCATGCGCGGTTCGTCAACGGCTGTTTTGTATATGAGAAAATCTGTTTTGAAGAATAAAAAGGCTTTTTCGACTTCAGAGACTTTGGAGAAGTTTGCCGCACATGACAGGAAGAGACGATTCTCTTTTAATACATCGCGCACGAGCGGAAACGAGCTTTTATATTTTTTCCCGAAGGTAAGATTCATCTCTTCGCGATCAAAAATCTTTGCTTTTCGATTCCTGGGGAAATAATATAAGTATTCTTCGGCAACATGTCCTTCGACGATAGAGAAGCCATAGGCGTAACGGATTCCTTCGACAACGAATTGGAAGGCGAATTTGCTGGGGGCAGTCTTAGCGCTGAGTTTATGGGGAAATTGCAATACGGATTGTCCGGGCTGGTAGTGAATGCTTTCGACGATGATCTCTCGTGCCAATGCAGCTGCTGTGATGAAGTTGCTTTTTCCGGAGCCGTTTGCTCCGTATATGACGGATATGCGAGAGATGTTCATATTGTTGTACGGCGTGCTGTGGGAAGATGCCGTGGAATCGTTTGCAGCAAGCATGGAGAACTCGATGGGTTCTTTGATGGATTTATAATTGCTGCAGGAAAATTGCAATAACATAAAAATGCCCCCTTATCCAAGCTAATCGTAGTGGATTTTTTTGCTTTTGTCAACAAAATTTGCGTGTTTTGTGCAAAAACACGCGCTTAATGGAGTGTGAGGGTGCATTAAGATGGCGTTGCTGCGTCGAGGATTTGCCGGCGACGAGAGAACAGCGCAGATGCATGAAGATGGGTAGTTGAATTTATCGGTGCTTCCTTAAGCCCTTTCCGTGCTTTTTCGATATACGAACGTATGATATAATGGACGCAAAGAAGTTTTGGGAGGAATATATCTTGTCGAAGTGGAAGAAAAAGGAAGAGAAGAAGCAGGGCGAGGTATCGGATATGAAGCGCGAGCTTGCCGGGCAGATGGAGGACGAGGAGTACGGCGAGGCGCTCGGTACGGTTGCGGCGATGATCGAGAAGGGCATTGAGGACGCCGACGCCTTTTATGATGCGGCTTACAGCTACTTCATGAGCGGCGACTACGAGCGCGCGGTGCAGTGGGTGGACAATACGCTGCGCCTCGCGCCCGCGCATGTCAGGGCGCGCATCCTGCTCGCCCGCCTCTGCCTTCTGGAAGAGCGCACGGCGGACGCTCTCGCCATATTTGAGTTCGTGCTGAAGAACTACGAGGCGGCTCTTTCGGCAGAGGAGCGGGAAGAGCTCAGCGAAGTGCTCGATTACTACGGCACGACGAAGGAAGAGGAGCTGCGCGCGAATTATCCTGCCATCGCCCGCTTCCTGGCGCTCGACGGGGCAGCGGAGCCGCAGGCACAGCCGCCGACGTTCCAGCCGTTGGCGCCGCAGGTGCAGCGCGTCGAGGCACAGTCTCTGCAGCAGAGTGCGGCAGGCGACGGGGCGGCGGACGAGGCGGAGGCCATGCGCCTTGCACGCGACATCCTCGCGAAGGACGTCGCGCTTTCGGAGAAGATACAGCTCTTGAATTCGTTCGCGGCGGGCTTCTTCCTCGCAGGCTCTTTCCCGGCGTCGAAAGTGCTCTTGAAGCAGGCGCTCGGACTTGATGCGCACGATGCGACGACGCTCTCGAACATGGGCTATACGCTCGTCGCTCTCGGCGAGCGCGATACGGCGCTTGAGCTTGCCTCGATGATGAAGGCGCCCGACTTCGCCCTGCTGGCTGCCATTCGTGGCTGAGGAGCGCAGCTTCGCCGAGGCGATGGCGCGCGTCCGTGCACTCCTCGGCGAAGGCAGGGAGGGAGCTGCGCTCGATGCGATGCGGCGGCTCGCGCTGCGCGACCTTTCGCCGCGCGCTGCCTTCGAGCTCGCCGCCGCCATGGCAGCCGCCTGCGGCGCCCTCGGCGATGTGCGCGGGATCGTCGAGGCGTACCGCGCGGCATGCGCCTCCGGCGGCGCTTTGCCCGAGGAGCACAGGCGGGCGTACAGCAATTATCTCTTTGCGCTTCACTACCTGCCGGGCGTGGAAGACGCCCGGCTTTTTGCTGAGCACTGCGGCTTCGCGCGCCTCTTCGAAGGCGTGCGGCAATACGAGCACGCGGCAGCGCGCCACCGCCATGCGCGGCTGCGCATCGGCTACCTTTCGCCCGACTTCGCGATGCAGATCAACGCCTTCTTCATCATGGCGCTTCTCGCGCACCGCACGAAGGAGCGCTTCGACATCTACTGCTATGATACGCGCGGCGCAAACGACAGCGTGACGCAGCAGATGCGCTCGCTGGCGGATACCTGGCGCGATGTGGCGGCTCTTTCGGCAGAGGAGCGGGCGGCGCGCATCTATGCGGACGAGATCGACATCCTCGTCGACCTTTCGGGTCACGCGGCGGGCGGCGACACGCTCGCCGTCGCCGCCCTGCGCCCTGCCCCCGTGCAGGTGACGGCGATCGGCTGGTTCGACACGACGGGGCTGCCCGCCGTCGACTATGTGCTTGCCGACCGCTGGACGGCGGACGACGACAATGCGGCGCTCTTCCTCGAAAAGCCGCTCTCCTTGCAGGAGCATTCGCTTCTTTGCTACATGCCGCCGTCGTCCGTGCAGCATGTGAAGGGGCGGCGCGAGCGCCATGCGGCGCCCGTCTTCGGCAGTTTTAACAATTTTTATAAGATCACGCAGGAGCAGCTCCGCCTTTGGCGTGAGATCGTAGAGCGCGTGCCCGGCGCGCGCCTCATCCTCAAGAATACGGAGGACAGTGCGCCGCAGGAGCGCCGCCTGCGCCGCATGGCGGCGCGCGCGGGCTTCGCCGAAGGTGCGGTCGAGTTCCGGCGCGCTTCGAGCGACTACCTCGCGCAGTACCTCGACGTTGACATCGCGCTCGACACCTGGCCGTATCCGGGCGGCGGCACGACGTGCGACGCGCTTTACATGGGCGTGCCCGTTGTCACGCGCTATGGCAGGCGCTTCGGCTCCCGCTTCGGCAGGAGCCTGCTCGCAGCCGCTGGGATTGCTGAGCTTTCGGCAGCGACGCCGGAGGAGTATGTGGAGAAGGCGGCGGCGCTCGCGCACGAGCCGGCGCTTCTGAAAGCGCTGCAGGAAGGCCTGCGCGCGCGCCTGGAAGCGTCGCCCCTGCTCGACGGCAGGGGCTATGCGCGCGAGGTCGAGGGGTTTTATGAAAAGGCATGGCGGGAGTGGCTGCAGTAGAAGGGAAGAGTGAGCATGAGTTTACCGTATTATACGAAGATGCTGAAGGCGCTGTGGAGCAACGATGTCCTGACGGCGGACGAGGTGCGCGGCAAGGACGTCCTCCTGATCGGGCTTTCCTATTTCGGAGATGAGGCGCTCACGGCGCTGCAGCACTCCTTTCTCGTCGCTGACGCCAGGCTCGATTATGCGCCTCTTTTCAATGGTCGGATGAATACGAACCCGTATTTGGCACAGCTCGATGCGCTCGCGGCAGAAAAGCAGTACGATCTCGTAGTCTTGCTCGAAGGCTTGGAGCGCGAGCCGCATTTCGTCAAGGCAGCCGAGGCATTGGCGAAATGCTGCCGCCTCGGCGGCAGGCTGCTGCTCTTCGCGGAGACGCCCGACGCTTCGGAAGAAGCGCGCGGTGCAGCGCGTTGCCTCGAAACCACATGGGCGTACGATCTGCAGGATATCGAGAGCCTCTTCCCGGGCTTTTCCCTGCTCTTTCAGATGCGCACGCAGCCGCCCTTCCTGCTCGCCGTGAAGCTCGAAAAGCGGCGCGAGACGCGCCCTTTGCAGCCGCGGGCGTACAGCCGACGCCTCAGGCGTCACGTCAGCGAGAGGAAGGGGCTGCAGGCGGGCTTCTTTCACGCGTTTGAGGAGCTTGAGCGCCTCGGGGCGGAGGAGCTTACGGATAAATGCCGCTATCGCCACAACTATCTGCAGAAGTATGAGTTCTTCCTGCGCGACTGGAAGGACAAGCCGCTGCGCCTCCTGGAGCTCGGCGTCTTCCAGGGCGGCAGCGAGCGCATGTGGAAGCGCTACTTCCCACAGGCGCAAATTTATGGCGTCGATATCGATGAGGCGTGCAGGGCGCATGAAGAGGAGCGCATCGAGATTCGCATCGGCGACCTCTCGAAAACAGAGGTGCTCGAAAGCCTCAGGGAGATCCGCCCGCACATCATCGTCGATGATGCCTCGCATATCTGGAGCCACCAGCTCAAGGCGCTCTTCACGCTCTTCTCCGTCCTGCCGAGCGGCGGCGTCTACATCATGGAGGATATGGAAACCTCGTTCCATCCGCAGGCGTTTCATGAATACTGTGATGCACCGATCGACGCCTACACGGCGGCGGAGCGCATCGCGCGCGTGACGGCGAGCCGCAAGCCCTGCACGGAAGGTCCTTTCGCCGAGGAGATCACGGCGATCGGCATGGCGACGGAGCTCGTGGCGACGATGCTCTCAAGCTGCATTTTCATCAAGAAATAAGGGGCGACATGGAGGAGAGCCGCGCTCTATCGTATGAAAACGTGCGGCACGAGTGGCTTCCGACAGGAGGAAAAACAGGATGAGCTTTTTGTATTACGAAAAAGCGATGAAGGCGCTCTGGGAGAATCACGTTTTGACGCCCGAGGAGCTGCGCGGCAAGGACGTTCTCGTCGTGGGTCTGGCTTATTGCGACGATGAAGCATTTGCGAAGCAGCTGCTGCCCTTTTTTGCGGCGGAGGTCAATGCCGATTATATCCCTGTTTTCACGGAGCATATAGACGAAGGGGATTTTCCGGGGCGTCCGAAAGAGGTCGCACCGGGCAAGAAGTACGATTTTATCGTTCTCCTGGAAGGCTTGGAGCGAACGCCGCATTTTGCCAAGGGCGCCGCAGCGTTGGCGAACATCTGCCGCCCGGGAGGCACCTTGCTCCTTCTCGTGCAGACGCCCGATGCTTCGGCAGAAGCCCTCGACGGAGTCGGCTATCTGGAACCCGCCTGGGCCTACGATCTACAGGATGTCGAAAGCCTCTTTCCGGGCTTTTCCGCGCTTTACTGCATGCGCTCGAATCCTGCCTTTCTGCTCGCGGTAAAGCTCGAAAAGCGGCGCGAGGAGAAGCCTTCCGAGGCGACGTCGTTCAGCCTGCGCCTGCAGCGGCGCGTCGGTGAGCGAGAGGGGCTGCAGGCGGGCTTCTTCCATGCGTTTGAGGAGCTTGAGCGCATCGGCGCGGCAGAGTTCACGGATAAGTGCTGCTATCGACACAATTATCTGCCGAAGTATG
>CAMURM010000115.1 GCA_947097535.1 uncultured Selenomonas sp. | reverse complement strand
TCCGCCGCTTCTCGCTTTTCCTCGTCGCTCTTGAGGACGCGCAGCCTGCCGAAGGCGATGACGCTGCG
The DNA here is from genome assembly GCA_947097535.1 of uncultured Selenomonas sp. Lineage (GTDB taxonomy): Bacteria > Bacillota > Negativicutes > Selenomonadales > Selenomonadaceae > Selenomonas. Next base: position 5,952 of record CAMURM010000115.1, on the reverse strand, counting down.
GTATTGCGTCAGAAAGCGGTGCGGCACGACCTTGTCCTCGGCAATGATGCAGAACGACGCCTTGTCACATCGCTCAATCGCCGTCATCTTGTGGCCGACGCGTGCCGTGTGAAAGAGCAGGCGTTCCTTTTCCTCGTCGTAGGCGAAGCTCATGGGCACGGCGTAGGGATAGCCGTTTTCGCCCGCGAGCGCGAGCACGCCCGAGGTCGCTGCCGCGAGGACGTCGCGGGCTTCTTCATCGCTCATCTGCTGGTTTTTGCGGCGCATTTCTCTGAACATGGCAATCGTCTCCTTTTGAGGAAGCCTGGAGAAAAGCCGTGCTTCCTTGTGCAGCCTTGTTTCATGCGAACTTGGTCAGGGGGCTAAGGCGCTTCATTCTCGCCCAAAACTTGACAACACCCCTACTATATAGCTTACAATGAAAGTCCAAGAAGTCAAGCCCGAAGGGCGCAGGCTGATTGGCTCTTTCATGTAAGGGCGGCGCACCATGTCCACGAAGTGGACGTTTGTGCGTGTAGTTTACAATGAAAGTCCAAGAAGTCAAGCCCGAAGGGCGCAGGCTGATTGGCTCTTTCATGTAAGGGCGGCGCACCATGTCCACGAAGTGGACGTTTGTGCGTGTAGCTTGCTCGTAACGATGTATTCGATAGGATGATCATTGGTGAAGGAGGGATTCTATGGAATTGGCGAAGTACATCGATCATACCTTGCTCCGAACGGATGCGCGAAGGGGCGATGTGGAAAAGCTCGTCGAAGAGGCGAAGGCGCATCGTTTTGCGTCCGTCTGCGTCAGCCCGATCTGGGTCGCGTTTGCATCACAGGCGCTTCGCGGCAGCGGCGTCAAGACGTGCACGGTCATCGGCTTTCCGCAGGGCGCGACGCCGTCGGCGGTCAAGGCGTTCGAGACGAAGCAGGCGATTGCGGACGGCGCTGAGGAGGTCGACATGGTCATCGCGGTCGGCAGGCTCAAGGACGGCGACGACGCCTATGTGAAGGCGGATATCGAGGCCGTCGTCGCGGCGGCGAAAGGCAAGGCGCTGACGAAGGTCATCATCGAGACGTGCCTCTTGACGGACGAGGAGAAGCGCCGCGCCTGCCGTCTGGCGAAGGAGGCGGGGGCGGATTTCGTCAAGACTTCGACGGGCTTTTCTACGGGCGGCGCGACGGCAGTGGATGTGCAGCTCATGCGCGAGAGCGTCGGCGAGAGCGTCGGCGTCAAGGCGTCGGGCGGCGTGCGGAGCCGTGCGGACGCGGAGGCGATGCTCGCCGCCGGAGCGACGCGACTCGGCACGTCGAGCGGCGTGCAGATCGTCGCGGGATGAGTGAACGGAAGAATCCAAAAGAAAAGAGCCGTGCCTGCGTCGTCGGACGCGAGCACGGCTCTTCGTTTATCTCGTTGGTGATGCCTTCCCTATGATCAAAGGAACACAGGGAAAGAATCAGTGGCTGGCCTACTTCCCCTGTGTTTTGGTAAAACACGGCAGAATAGGCGTGTAGATCTTGATTGTCTACTTGCCGCAAAGACATTATATCACAGGAGTGCCGGAATTGCACGAAAAAAATTCAAAACGGGAAAAAAGGCTTAAAAGCCCGAAGAAATGCGCAGCGGCTGACGTCGCTGCGTGCGGCTATTTCCGCATCTGCAAGGCTGCCTCGCGGTAGCGGTAGAGCAGCGCCAGGACGAGGAGGATGGCGAAGGTCGTGAAGGCTGCCGCGAGCACGGAATCGGTCAGCTGGTACGTCACAGCCAGGGGAATGGCGATGATGAGCGATACCGCCGTAAATTCCATGTCGTCGAGGAAGAGCAGCGCCAGCAAGATGACGAGAACCCCAGCGAATATACCCATGTGTTACACCCCATTTCAATAAAGAGAAGCAGTGAGAAAATACGTTCTTAGCATTCTTGCCCTCTTTATCGAAATTTCCGGGCAATAAATTAAGTCTTTTCGCCCATTTTATTTTCGTTCCCTTGATTTTTCTCCTTTTCTTTCTCTTTTTTCTCCTGTTCCTTCTTTTCGCGTTCCTTGACGATCTTGTCGTAGGCGGCTGCATCGACGTCTTTCATGTATTCGTCGGGGATGTCGCGCACATCGGGTGCGTACTTCCAGTAGTCCTTGTAGGCGGCGAGTGCCGCGTCCTTTTCGCCCATTTCGTTGTAGATTTCGCCGCGCATCTTATAGATGAAGGGATTTTTTTCGTCGATTTCCTTCGACTTTTGGAGGTCGGCGAGGGCTTTTTCAAGTTCGCCCATCATGCGGTAGACGTCGGCGCGGTTGAGAAAGTTGTAGATGTCTTGCGCGTCGAGCTCGACGGCATGGTCGGAGTCGGCGAGGGCGGCTTCGTAGTCGCCGGCGACGGCGCGCGCCCTGCCGCGGATCGCGTAGTTTTCCGCGATGTTGTCGGGATTTTTGGCGGCGAAGGCGCGCTCCATGAGGAAGAGCGCTTCCTTCGCCATGCCGTTGTCGCTGTAGCGGTCGGCGTTGTAGCGAAGCTGCTTGACGTAGTCGCCCGTGGCGTCGAGCGCGCTTTCGCGGATCTTTTGCCAGGCGTCGCTGCGCGCCTTTTCCTCGGCGGCGATCTTTTCGCGCATCGCTTTGTCCTTGTCGCTTGCGTAGGCGGCGCGCACGAGCTCTTCGAGGCGCTCTTCGGCGCGATGGCGCATGACGAACTTCTTGAGCTTTGCGTAGACGCGATCCTCATCGAGGTAGGCGATGCGCCCGCTCGCCGTCGTGGTGAAGCCCCAGTCGGCGAAGGAGGCGTGATCGTGGAACGCCTTGGCGAGACCGCCGGCGATGAGGTAGGCGTTTTCCTGCGTGTTGTTGTATTCGGCGTCCCAGTCCGCCGTCAGGAGTTTCTCGCCGTCGATCAGGACATCTGTGCCGTTTTCGACGGTCACATGCCCCATGCTGTAGGCGGTCATCATGCGGGCGAGGCGCGCGACGCGCTCCTGCAGGGCGGGATGGTCGTTGTAGTTCGGCGCATTGGGATCTTCGAAGGGATCCTGGTACTCGCTGATGTTCTGCGTCTCGTAGGTCAGATAGTACGCCATGCGCGACATGGCGGCAGCGGCGCCGCCGGGGTTGAAGCCTGCCGTCGTCATGAGGTAGAAGCCGCCCTCGTCGGCTTCGATTTCGCTCGGCAGCGTCACGTCCTTGGCGATGGCGTAGCCGACGACGGCGTTGAGCTTCTGCCAGTCGAGGTTGTCCGCCGCCGAGCCGATGGCGAGACCGGCGTACGATTCGGCGACGGCCTTGGCGTAGTTCTTGGCGCTATGCTGGCGTAGGCCGTGCGTCATCTCGTGGCCGAGGACGGCGGCGAGTTCGTCTTCGTCGTGGTGCAGCGCGCGCACGAGGCCGCGGTTCACCGTGATGTAGTCCGTCGGGTAGCAGGCGGCGTTGAAGGCGTCACCCGCGTTCACGCGCCACAGGAAGGGCAGGGAGTTGACGGAAAGCGCGTACTCGCCGTGCGCGGTGAGCTGCCCGAGCACGCGGTCGACGACCTCGCGGTTCAGTGCGTCCTTGTCCTCGCCGTTTTCCTCCATGTCCTGCTTGAGGCCGCTGATCTGATAGTCGACGTTGTTGCCGATGGCGAGCATTTCCTTGAGCGTGCCCTGATAGGCGAGGAAGCCGCCGAGGACGGACATACCGATCATCACGGGGTTGAGCGCTGCCGCTTCGGCAGTTGCGGACATGGGAAGCTGCGGGGCGAGCGGCATGACGGTCAACAGGGCGGCGAGGATTGCCGCGCGGAGCTTTTTCCCGATCTTCATCTTGGATTCCTCCTCGTATCGTATGTTTTTCAGGAAAATATTGCCTGCCGTATGGGAAATTCTCGCAGAAAAGTTGTCTTCTGCAACATTTTTCCGAGAAAGCGGTGAACTTTAAGGAAACGCCGCCTTTTCAGCCAGATGCTTTAATTTCCCGATATAACAAAGGAGCAGCCATCCGACGGATGACTGCTTGATAGACAAATGGTGCTCGGTACTGGATTCGAACCAGTGACCCCCACAATGTCAATGTGATACTCTAACCAACTGAGCTAACCGAGCATTTGTGATGCGCAAGCTCTTGCTTGCGACAAGATGTATTATACAAAAACTTCGCGGGAAATGCAAGCACTTTTTTTGAGGCGCGGGAGGAATGGAAAAAATCGGTTGACTGTGATACAATAAAAGCGTGGGGTGGGACGGGCGTGTTGCAAGCAAAGAAACGCAATCATAAAGTGATGATTACGGATGTAGCGATTGATAAGGTATCCTGCATAAAATTGCCGAGTATTCCAGTGGAACAATGTGAGCGTATACAGAGGGCGCACAAACGATTATTGAAGATTGCTCAGACACAGAATACCAGCAATGAAGTTTTGGCGATACTCTCGTTCGCGAATATAGATGAAATCTATGTGCTTGGGAATGAAAATGAAGTAAATCCGGCAGAGGATGAAAAAGCTTGTGTTGCCTTTTTGTCCAGCGGTTACAGGGAATTGATGTATCTGCACAATCATCCGAGCACAAGCACTTTTTCTATGGCTGATATTGATACTTTTGTTACGCAGGCTAGTATCGGTCTGATGTCTGTGGTGACAAATCAAGGCGAGGTCTATATCTTGCATAAGACTCGCCGATATACTTACCAAAAGGCAAGAGCGTTATTGTTTTCCATTCGGGAAGTAGCAAATGAGAATATAGAAAAAACAGTTGCTATGTTTTTGCATGATTGTGGAAAGGCGGGGATTGATTATGGAAAAGCAAAGTAGTGAGGCACGGATACCGGGAATCGATGATCGCCCCATGACAAAAGAGCAATTCGCGGCAATGTGGGAACGGCTTTCGGCACAAACCGAGGAGGTATTTATTAGGACAGACGCAGCGGAACAAGCGAAGGTCAGCTTCTGCGAAAAGGCGTCTACAGAATCAAAAAAAGATGTGGCTGTATAGTTTGAGAGAAAAAGCGCTCTGTGCCGGCAGAGCGCTTTTTTTATGGAAAGTACGCTTAAGGAAGCACAATGTCCTTCATGAGCTCGTCCTGCGCGGCGCGGGGCTTTTCGCCCTTGGGGCGGCGCACGCGACGGTAGGTGCCGTCGGGGCGCATGAGGTAGGCGCGCGTGTTGTCGGCGAGGTAGGTTGCAAGAAGCGCGAAGAGGCGCTTCTTGTGCGCTTTTTTTCGCACGGGCATCATGAGCTCGATGCGGTTGTTGAGGTTCCTCGGCATCCAGTCGGCAGACGAGATGAAGACGTCTTCCTTGCCGCCGTTGTAGAAGTAGAAGATGCGGCTGTGCTCTAAGAAGCGGCCGACGATGCTGCGCACGCGGATGTTCTCGCTGATGTCCTTGAGCCCGGGGCGCAGCACGCAGATGCCGCGCACGATGAGATCGATTTCGACGCCGGCGGCGGAAGCCTCGTAGAGCTTGGCGATGATGAAGCGATCGAGCAGCGAGTTCATCTTCGCCGCGATGTAGGCGCGCCCGCCGCTCTTGGCGTGCGCGATTTCCTGCTCGATCTCGGCTGTGATGCGCTCGCGCAGCGTCAGCGGGGCGACGGTGAAGCGGTTCCAGTCGGGCGGGTCGGAGAAGCCTGAGAGGAAGTTGAAGAAAGCCGAGGCGTCAACGCCCGTCAGGGTGTCGGCGGTGAAGAGGCCGATGTCGGTGTAGATCTTCGCCGTCGCGCCGTTGTAGTTGCCCGTCGCGATGTGGCAGTAGCGGCGGATGCCCGCTTCCTCGCGGCGAATGACCATCGTGATCTTCGAGTGCGTCTTGAGTCCGAGGATGCCGTAGATGACGTGGCAGCCGGCTTCTTCGAGGCGGCGCGCCATCTGAATGTTGTTTTCCTCGTCGAAGCGCGCCTTGACCTCCATGAGCACGGTGACCTGCTTGCCGTTTTTCGCGGCCTCTTCAAGCGCGGCGATGATGGGCGAGTCGCCGGCGACGCGGTAGAGCGTCTGCTTGATGGCGAGC